>NZ_JBHYGG010000263.1:0-21232 GCF_051859125.1 Gemmata sp. | reverse complement strand
GTGTTTTGGGGGGGGCCCCACCCCTTGTGGGGGGGGGGGGGGGCGCCCCCCCCCCGCTACCCCCCCCCCCCCCGCCCGCCCCCCCCCCCCCCCCGCCGGGGGGGGCCCCCCCCCCCCGCTCGCCGGGTTCCGGTGAGCCGCTGCTGCTGTTCGAGCACGTCTCCAAGTGGTACGGCTCGGTGCTCGCGCTGAACCAGGTCACGCTGTCGCTCACGGGCGGCATCACGGGGCTGGTCGGCGCGAACGGGGCCGGGAAGTCCACGCTGCTGCGGATGGCCAACGGGCAGCTCAAGCCGACGCTCGGCCGGGTGAGCATCCGCGGGGTGGACGCGAGCGACTGGCGCGCCCGCCGGCTGGTCGGGTACTGCCCGGACATCGACGCCTTCTACGAGGACCTCTCGGGCCGACGGTTCGTGTGGGTCATGGCCCGCATGTGCGGGTACTCCCGGGCCGAGGCCACGCGGCGCACCGAGGCGGTGCTGGACCGCGTCGGCATGCGCGACCGCGCCGACCGCATCCTGCGGGGGTACTCGAAGGGGATGCGGCAGCGGGTGAAGCTCGCGCAGGCGCTGCTCCACGACCCCGAGTTGCTCATCCTCGACGAGCCGCTCTCGGGCATCGACCCGATCGGCCGCCAGGAGTTGCTCGAACTGTTCCAGTCGCTCGTCGCCCAGGGGAAGTGCCTGCTGATCTCCAGCCACGAACTCGAGGCGCTGGAGATGCTCACGAACCACGTCGCGATCATGGCCCGCGGGCGGGTCGCGGCGGTCGGCACGCTCACGCAGATCCGCGACCTGCTCGACGACCACCCGCTGACGGTGCGGATCGACACCGACGACCCGCGGGAACTCGCCCGCCTGCTGCTGGCCGTGCCCGAAGTCGTCGCGGTCGAACTGACGCGCGACGGGCCGCCGGGCCTGGTGGTGAAGGCCCGGAGCCCGAAGCGGTTCTTCCAGGCGCTGTCGCGGCTCGTGGTCGAGCGCGGCCTGGAGGTCCGGCGGCTGGAGCCGCTCGACGAGTCCGCACACGACATCCTGGGCTACCTGCTCGGGGGGAGCGGCCGGACGTGAACCAGACCGCAACGAGCCCGAGCGTGGCGACCGCGTTCTGGGTGATGACCGTCCAGACGTTCCAGCGGCAGTGGCGGGTCCGGCAGATGGGCTGGGTGTCCGTCGGGCTGCTCGCGCTCGTGGTCACGAGCGTCGGCATCGTCACCTTCCGCGACCGGTGGGGGCTCCCGCACCGGCCCGTGCGCCGCGATCTCACCAACCAGCAGTACGCCGAGCAGCAACTCCTCCCCGGCCGGTACGACGCGAAGCGGTACGAGGCGTACCCGACCCCGAACCCGCCGGGGATCGCGCCGATCGGCACGCACGAGGTGCCGAACCCGTTCGACCCGCTCCGAAACGGGGTACAGTCGCTCATCCTGTCCGTGCCGCACGCGGTGCTCAACTCGCAGGAGTTCCTGGACCGCTGGGAGTTCATGAACTTCTCGCGGTGGGTGGTCCTCGGCGCGTACTTCGGGTTCGTGCTGCCGATGTTCACGCTGGCCTACGCCTCGGCCGCGTTCGGGACCGAGCGCGAGTCGCGGTCGCTGGTGTGGGTGATGACGCGGCCGGTGCCGCGGTCGGCGATTTACCTGGCGAAGTTCCTGGGCACGCTCCCGTGGTGCGTGCTGTTCGGGCTCGGCGGGTTCGCGGCACTGTGCCTCGCGGGCGGCGACCTCGGCCTGCGGGCGCTGGCGCTTTACTGGCCGGCCGCGGCCGCGGGGACGGTCGCGTTCTCGGCGATGTTCCACCTGATCGGCGCGGTGTTCCGCCGCCCGGTCGTGGTCGGGCTCGTGTACGTCTTCTTCTACGAGGCCCTGGTCGCGGCGCTGCCGGGCAGCCTGAAGTTGCTGAGCCTCACGTTCTACGCCCGCTCGCTCATGTATAATGCCGCTGCGGCCGCGGGCTACCCGGTGAGCATGCTGGACCTGACGCAGGCCGAATCGACCGGCAACGCCTGGGCGGTGCTGGCCGCCGCGGCAACAGGGCTCACCGTTTTCGGAATGTGGCTGTTCGCGCGGCTGGAGTACCGGGACGACGTGTGAGGAGTTCGCCCGTGCCGACGTCTACGACCGCGGACTTCCCCGCGCCCCCGGCCCACGGGTACCGGGGCGACGCCGAGCCGTCCGATCCGATCACGCGGCCCCGCGGGCTCGCCGTCGCCATCAGCCGGCAGGCCGGTGCCAGGGGAACAACGATCGCCCGCCGGGTCGGTGCGGTGCTCGGCTGGCAGGTCCTCGATAATGAAACGCTCGACTACCTGGTCGAGGACGAGACCGCCCGCTCGCAGTTCCTCGCGGAGGTGCCCGAGGGGGTGCGGGCGTGGGTCGCGGCGCAAGTCGATCGGGTCCGGGGCCAGACCCCGGGGTCGCTCGACCCGGGGACGGCGTCGATGGCCGAGATCGTCCTCTCCGCGGCGGCCCGGGGCGACGTGGTGATCGTCGGCCGCGGGGCCGGCTACCTGCTCCCGACCGAAACGACGCTGCACGTCCGCGTCGTCGCCCCGCTGGACGCCCGCGTCGCGTACTTCGCCCAGTGGCTCCGCCTGAGCAGCGATGAAGCGGCCCGCGAGGTGGCAGCCCGCGACGGCCGCCGCGCCCAGTTTGTGGCAACGCTCGGCGGCGACCCGGCCGACCCCACCGGGTACGACCTCGTCGTGAACGCCGGCCGCCTGGGGATCGAAGGGACCGCACAGTACATCGGGTGGGCGGTGCGGACCAAGCAGATGTTCGCCGAGATCCATCGGTCGGACGACGAGGCCCGGAGCCTCAATGACATTCCCGGCGCGTGACCCGCACGCCCCCCGAGAACCGCATGTCAGCCTTCTCCGCGTTCACCTCGCACTGCCGGACCGCCCCGCCGCGGGTCGCCGTCGTCCTCGGCTCCGGCCTCGGCGGCGTCGCCCGCGCCTTCGTCGAGCGCGCCGCGGTCCCCTTCGCCGACGTTCCCGGGTTCGCCGCACCGACGGTCCACGGGCACCGCGGCGAGCTCGCCGTCGGCCTCTGGTCCGGCACGCCGGCGCTGGTGTTCCACGGCCGCATGCACTATTACGAGGGCCACCCCCGCGGGGTCGTGACCGCACCCGTCCGCGTCGCGGCCGAGTTGGGCGTGACGCGTCTCGTCCTGACGAACGCGGCCGGCGGCATCCACCCGTCGCTCGACCCCGGCTCGCTGATGGCGATCCGCGCCCACCTGAAGGTCATCGGGGCGGGGGCGTGGCGGGCGATGGCGTCCGGGACCGCGTTGACTTCGCCGTACTCCCCGCGGCTCCTCGACCGCCTCGCCGGGTTGCTCTCGGGGGTGTACGCGGCACTGACGGGGCCGAGTTACGAGACGCCCGCCGAGATCCGGGCGCTCGCCGCGTGCGGGGCCGACGCGGTGGGCATGTCGACTGCACTCGAAGCCGAGGCGGCGGCGGAACTGGGGATGGAGGTGGCGGCGATCTCGTGCGTCACGAACCGCGCCGCCGGCCTGTCGGCCGCCGCGCTCGACCACAAGGACGTGCTCGTCAACGCGAAACTCGCCGTCGGCCGCCTGGGCGACCTGATCGGCGAGGTGATCGCGGTGCCGTCCTGACGAATCGGTGGGGCAGACATTCTTGTCTGCCTCCTGGGTCAGCCAAGGCAGGCAGGAATGCCTGCCCCACCCGTGCCGCTCTCAAGCCACCTTCTTGAGGAACGTCACGCGGCCGGTCGTGACCCACTCGACCACGAAGATGTTCCCGTCCTTGTCGAACGCGGCGTCGTGCGGGTGGACGAACTTACCGGCCGCCCACTCCTTCGGCTGCCCGCGGACCTTGAACCCCTCGAGCACCTTCTTCCGCCACACCTCGTCGTCACCGAGGTGGACGATCGGCTTGTTCGCCCGGTCGAGGATGCTCACCCGGGCGTGCAGGTCCGGCACCAGCAGCACGTCGCCGCGGGTCTTGGCGTGGGCCGGGAACAGCACCAGTTCCTTGGGGGTCGAGGCGGCGAGCGCCTTGCCGTCGAGGTCGAACCACTGGAGCCGGGCGTTCGCGCGGTCGCACACGACCAGCACCGGCTTGTCCTTGTCGCGGGTGTCGAGCCACTGGCCGTGGGGAGTGGACAGCTTGCCCAGGGCGTTGCCGCCGCCGCCGAACACCTTCACCAACTTGCCGTCCTTGTCGTAGTTCAGCATGTAGTTCGAGCCGTACCCGTCGCCGACGTTGAAGCCACCGTCCGGCAGCCAGCAGATGTTCGTCGGGTTGAACTTGGGGGGCGCCGTCTTGGTCGCGTCCTTGGGGTCCGGCCTCGGCTCGTACTCCTTGCACTCGGGCACGCCCGCCTGCCACACCACCTCGCCCTTCAGGGTGGTCTTCACGAGCTTCATCTTGGGGGTCCAGGTGTTCGCCAGGTACGCGAACTCGTCGGAGCCCTCCTTGCGGATCTCGATGCCGTGGCCGCCGCCGTGCCAGTCCTTACCGAACGAGCGCACGAACTTGCCGGCGGGGTCGAACACCAGCACGGTGTCCATCTGCTTGCCGACGCCCTGGTGCGTGATGTAGACGTGGCCCTGCGAGTCGAGCGCGACGTTGTGCGTCGTCTGCCAGGCGTAGTCCCTGGGCAACTCGCCCCAGTTGTGGACGCACTGGTACTTGTGGTCGCCGGTGCCGATGACCGGGCTCGGCTCGTCGGCCTTGCGGGTCGTGCCGAGCAGGACCGGGCCGCTGGTGGCGACGGCGGCGGTGGCGAGGAACTCGCGACGGTTCATTGAGGGGGGCTCCGCTGAGCAGCGCGTGGGTGGGAAGTGGTCAGAGGTGGAGTGTACGCGAGCCGGCGGGCCGACGCAAAGGTGTTGCGGGCGTCAGCGGCCGAACGGGACGAGCGCCTGGCGGAACGCGACCACGTCGGGCCAGCGGTCGGCGGGCTTCTTCGCGAGCGCGCGGTGGATGACCGCGCCCAGCTCACCGGGGAGGTCCGGCCGCCGCTGGCTGAACGGGACCGGGTCCTTGTTCAGGATGGTGAGCAGGCCCGCGGGCATCGGCGGCAGGTCGAACACCCACGCGCCGGTGAGCATGTGGTACAGCATCGCGGCGGTGCTGTACTGGTCGGCCGGGGGCATCACGTCGCGGTAGTTGGTGATCTGCTCGGGCGGCATGTACGCGGGGGTGCCGCCGAGGTCGCCCATGTGCGTCAGCCCGCTGATCTGGCTGGCGCGGTACACGCGGGCGAGCCCGAAGTCCGCGAGCTTCACCTGCCGCTTCCCGTCGGGCAACTCGGCGAGCAGGATGTTCGCGGGCTTGATGTCGCGGTGGACCAGGCCGCGGGCGTGCGCGTGGGCCAGGGCGTCGAGCACCTGGATCGCCAGCCGGATCGCGGTCCGCTGCTCGACCCGGGGCCGCTCCTTGAGCACCTGTGCGACGTCGGTCCCGGCGACGTGCTCCATGACGAAGTACAGCACCCCGCGGCACTCGCCGGTCTCGTAGAACCGGACGATGTTCGGGTGGTTGAACCGGCCGAGCGTTTCGGCCTCGGCCAGGAACTGGGCGGTCACCTTCGGGTTGCTCGCCTGGGCCGGGTGGATCGTCTTGATGGCGACCTCCTTCCCGTCCTTCTCCCGCTTGGCGAGGTACACGATCCCCATGCTCCCGTGCCCGATCTCGCGAACGAACTCGTACCCGCGGATGCCCGGGATCTCCTCGCCGCTGGACAGCCGCGCGGCGATCGTCGTCCGCTCGCCCCAGCCCGGCCCCCGGGTCCTCTCGGTGCCCTGCGAGTCGTCGTAGTCGGCGTCCGCAACCGCGGCGGGGGCCGCGGGGCGCACCGGGATCACCGGGATCTCGTCCGGGAGGCCGATGTCGGCCTGGGTCTCGCCGACCTCGCCACTGTCGACCGGCGCGGCCGCGGCGGTGTACGCGACCCGCACGGTGATCCGCGTGTGCCCGGCGCGGATCTCGTCGCCGTCGTCGAGGTCCACGACCTCGACCTTCTTGCCGTTGACGTAGGTCCCGTTGCGGCTCCCCATGTCGGTGAGCCGGCACCGGGGCGGGTTGACCTCGACCAGGAAGTGGACGCGCGAGAAGAACGGGTCGTCCTCGGGGAACCGGGCGTGCGCGTTGGGCGACCGCCCGACGAGGAACACGTCGTGGCGCTCGAACGTGAACGTTCGACCGTTCAGGGGGCCACTCGTTACGGTGAGGGTGATGAGCATCGGCGAATCGGTGAGCGAGCGTCGGGAGCTTTTCCTAATCATCCGCATCCGGGGGAGTTCCGTCAACCGGGTCCGCCGCGCTTGTTGAGACCAGTGGGGCCCGAGTTGCAATCGTTCGACTGCACCCTCCCACTCCCGTGATCATTTACCCTCGGCTAGCGCGGGCGGCCCCCGGGACGCAAAAGAGCCGCCGGGGTTCCCCCGGCGGCTCTTTCGTTTCACTTGGGTCCGTCACTTGCGGGCGTTCTTCGTCGTGTGCCGGACCTTGGCCGTGCCCTCGTTTTCGACGACGACCTCTTCCTTCTGCACGTCGCCCTCGACCGTCTTGGTGTCGCGGACCTTCCGCTTGCCGACGCTCACTTCTTCCTTGACGACCTGATCCTTCGTGACGTGCACCCGCTCCTCCTTGACGGGGATGCGGATCTCCTCGGACTTCATTGAACCGGAGCTGCGACCCTGCGCCGGGCGGCGCTCGATGACCACTTCCTCGCGCTCGACCGGGACGTCGATCCGCTGGTGCTCGGTGTGGACCTCCTTGCGGACCTTCACCTCGCCAACGTTCACGTTCTCTTTGCTCGCCCGGAGGTGCTCCTCGTGGAGCTGGATGACGCGACCGGTCTCGTCCCGGAACCCGCCCTCGGACAGGATGTTCGCTCGGTCGGCGCGGACCGCCGACCAGCCGCCGCGGTCGAACCCGCCCCGCTGGTGCAGGATCGAGCGGGCCTCGGCCTCCTGGCCGTTCGCATCGACGGTCACGAGGTACCGGCCCGACTTGACCTCCTCCTCGTAGAAGGTGGCGTCCTCTTCTGGGATGCCCCAGCCGATCAGCGCGCCGGCGACGCCGGCAATGGCCGCGCCACCGGCGGCGTTCACCAGGATCGTGCCGAGCGTGCCCAGCGCCAGGACCGGCCCGACGACGGGGATGACGCCCGCCAGGATCCCGGCCCCGATCGCCGCACCGCTCGCGGCCCCGGCCACCGCACCCGCGACGGCCCCCTCGTCGGCGTAGGTCTCGTCGGCCGCGCCGGTCTTGACGGTGTTCCCTTCGGCGTCGCGGTAGACCATGCCGATCTTGTTGTCGTCGAACCCGGCCGCCTTCAGATCGGCAATGGCCTGCTCAGCGCGCGCACTCGTCTCGAAAACCCCTACGACTGCGTGGTGTTTCTTTCGCGTAGGCATGGGACAACTCCCGTTGAACGTCTGTTCGGTTCGTGCGGGTTCACCCGAATCCGCCCACGCAAAACTGTTGCACAGTACGTGCCGCCGCGCCCGAACGGGGTGCGGGAAGATTGTGACCGGGTGCCACGAGGGGGACGCGACCAGGAGGGCTCAGGGCACGTCCCACACCTTGACCGTACCGTCGCCGCCCGCGGTCACGACGGTCTTCCCGTCGGGAGAAAACCCGACACCGAAGACGGGGCCGCTGTGCCCCTTGAGCGTCTTCACGGCCGCCCCGTCGGCGGCGGACCAGATGCGAACCGTGCCGTCCTCGTGAGACGTCGCGAGCCGACCGCCCCGTCTGTCGAAGGCAACGGCGAGCGCGCCCCCGGCCCCCTCGATCTTGTTCCGTTCCGACCGGTTCCCCGCGTTCCACCACCGCAGCCCCGCACCCGAGACCGCGGCCGCGAGCGTCGCGCCGTCGGGCGAGACGGCGATCTCGCGGACCCGGTGCTTGTCGGTGGCGATCGCGCCGACCACCGCACCCGTGTGCCAGTTCGTGAGCCGGATGACGCCGTCGTCCCCGGCCGAGGCGAGCGTCTTGCCGTCGGGGAGGAACGCGAGCGAGTGGACGCGCCGCGTGTGGCCCCGGAGCACGCGGCCGGGCCTGCCGTCCGGCACCGCCCACAGGCAGATCGTCGCGTCCCCACCGGCCGACGCCAGGGTCGCCCCGTCGGGGGAGAAGGCGACGCACTCGACCGACTTCTTCGCGGCATCGAACGACGCGACTTGCGCACCGGTTGCCGCGTTCCAGATGCGCACCGTGTGGTCGACGCCGCAACTCGCGAGTGACGTGCCGTCGGGCGCGAAGGCGAGTCCCGTCACCTTCCCGGTGTGGCCGTCGAGGGTGAACCGCGTGGCGTTCGTGGCGGCGTCCCACACTCGCACGCTTGAGGCTTCACCGGCCGCGGCGACGAGTGCCCCGTCGGGCGAAACGGCGACGACCTGGACCCCGCCGCCCCCGCCCGCGAGCGAGGCGCGCTGCTGGCCCCGCGGCCACACGGCCCACACCGCCGCCCCGACCGCGACGAGCGCCGCGATCGCACCAACCCACCCCCAGGTGCGCCTCGACTCGGACGGAGTGACCTCGGCCATACGGCTCCTGGGGGCGGACGATTACGTCGGCTCGGTGAGCCATGAATAACATAGTTATACCATTCCCCGTGCGGTCCGTCCGCGACATTTCCCGCGGGCGTATGATGCTGGGTGTCGCCACACGCCACGGGGAACGCAGGATGCTCCGCGAGGAACAGATCGACATCCGCCGCCAGCGGGCGAGGGCCGCGAAGTTCCAGATCGAGAACCTCGGCAAGAACCGCGTGTTCTCCGACTTCCGCGTGACGAACCCCGACTCGGGCGGGCAGTACACGGTCACGGTCCGCGGGTTCGAGGTGGGCGACAACGCCTGCACGTGTCCCGACTTCAAGGCGAACACGCTCGGCACCTGCAAGCACGTCGAGGCGGTCCTCGATCAACTCAAGGACGACCTGCCGGCGCACCTCCAGAAGAAGAAGGCCGCGGTCACCCGGCCAGAGATCTACCTCCACTACGGCGAGCAACTGACCCTCGGGATCCACCTCCCGCCGCGGCACTCGGACAAGCTCGGGCGGTTGGCCGCGGCGTACTTCAACGAGCACGGCCTGTGGTCGGGGAACGGGAGGTACGCGGAGCTGGCCGACGACGTCGAGCGGCTCCCGGAGGCGGTCACGTTCTTCTCGGACGCGCTGGAGTTCGTCAGCGTCGAGATCGAGCGCACGGAGATGCTCGCCCGCGAACGGGAGTGGCTCGCCCAGCTCGACGCCGGCACCCTGGACCTGAACCTCCTCTCGGTGCCGCTGTACGACTACCAGATGCGCGGGGCACTGTTCCTCGCCTGCCGGGGCCGCAGCATCCTCGGCGACGACATGGGGCTGGGGAAGACGGTCCAAACGCTCGCCGCGATCGAGTTGCTGGCCCGGGAGCGGGGCGTGCAGAAGGTGCTCGTCGTCGCGCCGGCGTCGGTGAAGTACCAGTGGGAGGGCGAGATCCGCAAGTTCGCCGGCCGCCCCGTGCAGGTGATCGACGGCGGCCCCGACGACCGCCGCGACCTGTACGCGCTGCCGACGTTCTTCCGCCTCGTGAACTACGAGCAGGTGGTCCGCGACCGTGAGGCCATCAACGCCTGGCGGCCCGACGTCGTGGTGCTCGACGAGGCCCAGCGGATCAAGAACTGGGAGTCGAAGACGAGTAAGGAGGTGAAGAAGCTCCGGAGCCGGTACGCCATCGTGCTGACCGGCACGCCGCTGGAGAACAAACTGGAGGAACTCTACAGCATCGTGCAGTTCGTTGACGAGCGCCGGTTCGGCCCGGCGTTCCAGTTCCTGCACGACCACCGCGTCCTCGACGAGGCCGGGAACCTGAAGGGGTACCGCAACCTCGACACGATCCGCGAGCGGCTGGCCCCGATCTTCCTCCGGCGGACCCGCGGGGAGGTGCTCACGCAGCTCCCGCCGCGCACCGACAGTACCGTGTACGTCGAACTCGCGGCCGAGCAGCGCGGCCCATATGAGGAGCAGCGCGTCACCCTCGCCCGGCTCCTCCAAAAGAACTACCTGACCGACCTCGACCGCAAGCGGGTGCTCGCGTCGGTCGTGAACATGCGGACGATCTGCGACAGCCTGTTCCTGTTCGACCGCCAGACCCGCGTGTCGCCGAAGCTCGACGAGGTCGAGGAACTGCTCCCGGAGCTGATCGCCGGCGGCCCCGGCGAGGCGGCCCACAAGGTCGTCGTGTTCTCGCAGTGGGAGACGATGATCCTCGAAACGGCCAAGGTGCTCGACAAGCTCGGCGTGGGCTACGCAGTGCTGCACGGCGGGCTCCCGGGAAAGGACCGCAAGGAGGTGCTGGAGCGGTTCAAGACCGACCCGGCCTGCGCCGTGTTCCTGAGCACCGACGCGGGCGGCACCGGTCTCAACCTTCAGGTCGCCGACACGGTCGTGAACCTGGAACTGCCCTGGAACCCGGCGGTACTCGAACAGCGGATCGCCCGCGTCCACCGCATGGGCCAGAGCCGCCCGGTCCGGGTGGTGAACTTCGTCACCCGCGGCACCATCGAGGAACAGGTGCTGCGGACGCTCGAGAGCAAGCAGGGCCTGTTCACCGGCGTGTTCGAGGGCGACGCCGATGAGATCCCGTTCGGGGCAGTGAACACGTCGGGGTTCCTCGACACGATGCGCGACTTGGTGCACGGGGCCGACGTCCCGAAGTCCGAGGCCGGCAGCGCGGCATTTCCCCAAGCGACCCCTTTTCCCGACACCCACACGGGTGCCGCGGCCGTGTGGCAGGGCGTCGCGCACCTGATGGAATCGCTGTGCGTGGCGGCTGCGGCAGGTCAGGTTCCGCCCGAGGCCCGCGAGAAACTTCGGTCCGCGGCCCTGCGTTTGGCAGCCCAACTCGCGCCACAGTGCGAAAAGTAACGCCCGACCGGCCCGTTGGTACGGCCCGTGCAACCCTCACTCTGTTACAAGACCCGCTGCGGATCAGGGGGTCATCATCGCAGAGTGGAGGACCAAACATGTCTATCAAATCGCTGGCCATCGCGGCCGCCGTTGCCGTGAGCACGTTCGCGTTCTCGGCCCGGGCCGACGCCCAGTACCGCCGCGGGACGGTGTACTACCCGAGCACGTCCTACAGCACGTACCCGTCGTACTCCCCGAGTGTGTACTCCTCGCCGACCTACTCGTACCCGACCACTTCGACGGGGGTCGTCACCTCGAACGGGGTTGTGATTGGTTCCAACGGTGTTGTGCTCGGGTCGGACGGCGTGACGCAGTCGAGCTACTACTCCCCGTCGCAGAGCTATTACAATAACAACAGTTACTATAACAGCAACAGTAATGGTTATTACAACAGCAACGGATACTATAACAACAATGGCTACTACAACGGCGGGGCGTTGAACAACAACAGCTACTACAACACCCCCTACGGTTCGACCCGCTCGGGGTTCAACAACATTTACGGCACCAGCCCCAACGGACTGAACATCGGCACCTCGGGCGTGTTCCTCGGCGGCCGGCGGATCGGTCGGTAAGTGACGCCGGACCAGTAACGCGGCTGCGCACGGGCGACGGGGTCACACCCGCCGCCCGTTTCCGTTGCAGCGACTTGCGTGCGGGGGGCCGAGTGACGAGAATCACACCGCACGCCCCGCGACACGTTCCAGGTTCCCGCCATGTTGATCCGCCTCTGGACCGCAACTTGGTTCGCACTACTTGCACTCACGCTCGCGGCGGAAGAGCCGAAAGACGAGCTTTTTGTCGCGAAGCCCCTCACCGAGAGGAACAGCTTCACGGCCGGGATCGAGGGGCCGGGGTGCGACGCCGCGGGGAACTTGTACGTCGTGAACCTCAAGAAGAACGGCGACATCGGTAAGGTGACGCCCGACGGAAAGGCCGAGGTGTTCGTCGACCTACCGGGCAAGAGCGTCGGCAACGGGATCGTCTTCGACAAGAAGGGGCTGATGTACGTCGCCGACTACACCGGGCACAACGTGCTGCGGATCGACCCGAGGACCAAGAAGGTTGAGGTGTTCGCCCACGAGCCGGCGATGAACCAGCCGAACGATCTCGCCATCGCCCCGGACGGCACCCTCTACGCCAGTGACCCGAACTGGGGGAAGGGGACCGGCCAACTCTGGAGGGTCGGGACGGACGGAAAGGCGACGAAGGTCGCGGGCGAGATGGGAACGACCAACGGGATCGACGTGAGCCCCGACGGGAAGACGCTGTACGTCAACGAGAGCGTCCAGCGGAACGTGTGGGCGTTCCCGATCGCGGCCGACGGCACCCTCGGCGACAAGCGACTCCTGAAGAAGTTCGACGACCACGGGTTCGACGGGATGCGGTGCGACGTGGACGGCAATTTGTACGTCACGCGGTACGGCAAGGGCACGGTGGTGAAACTGTCGCCCGGGGGTCAGGTGCTCAAGGAGATCGACGTGCTGGGGAAGCAGCCGAGCAACATCTGCTTCGGCGGCCCGGACGGGCGGACCGCGTACGTGACGGAAGTGGAACACCGGCGGGTGGTCCGGTTCCGCGTCGATCAGCCCGGACTGGCGTGGGAGCGGGCGCAGAAGAAGGAGCGATAGCGGATCGCGGGGCCCCAACGAAACTCATCAGCGGGCCCCGGCCGGGTCACTTCCCGCGGACGGCCCCGATGAAGGCGCTCCAGCGGATCGACCGCTCCCGGTGCAGGACGTTCATCCGCTGGATCACCCAGTCCTGAAGGGCGCTGGGTGAGGTTGGGCTCGTGTCGGTCGCCGACTGGTCCGACCCCGCGACCGGCATCGCCATCGGGATCACCTCACCCGAGGTCGCCCCGGCCGTTGCCAGCGCCGGGACCTCCGACGCCCTCCGGGCGACCTCCGTTTGGAGGTGCACCAGTTCGGCGTTCAGGTGGTTGACGCGGGCGAGTTCCTTCTGGATCGCGGGGAGCTGCGCCGGGTCGATGGCGCTGATGAGCTGGACCATCAGCACGAGCGACTGCTGGGCCTGGGTCAGCATGAGCGAGTGGATGTCCGCGAGTTGGCGGGCCAGTTGCTCGGGGGTGGCCTCGGCGGTCGGCACGCCGGACAGGAGCGACTCGGGCACGGCCCGCACCCCCGAACCGGGCGTCAGGCTCGTGAACAGGTCGAGGGTCGGGTCCACCACGGGCACGGCCCGGGGGGTCGGGCGGGCGGGGGTGGTCTTGAGGTGCTGCACCGCGCCGCTGTTGGTCACCTGGATCTGTTGGGAGACCGGGCCGCTCGTCCCGACCGTCGAGACCCGCATCCGGAACGACTCGCCGACCTGCGAGCTGGAGAACCCGCCGCCGGAATCGACCGCCGGTGCCGCCCCGAGGGCGACCTCGTCGTCGGCGGGGTTCCCCTTGCGGGCGACGGGGGTGCCGCGGCTGGACCCCTGGCCGTCGGTCGAACTCAGGGCCAGCCCGGACCGCGGGCTCCCGCCCGCCAGCACCCCGGACCGCCCCGGGTTCGGGAGGTGCGGGTTGCCGGGTGCCTGGACCCCGATCAGGAACCGGCCGACCCACAGTTCCGCGGCGTGCCCGAGCGGCGACAGCCGCATCCGCTCGCCGTTGACCACGACCCCGCGGCCCGAGAGGTCCACCACCCAGAGGCCGGTCGTCGTCAGGACGAGGCCGCAGTGGTACGTCGCGATGTCGTCGGACGTCAAGTGGATCTTGCACTCGGGGGCGCGGCCGATCAGCGTGATGTACCGGTTGACGGCCCAGCGGTCCTTGACGCGCTTGCCGTTGCGGAACTCCAGCGCGACCCGGGGCCGGTTCCGGACGCCGGCCGAGTCGGAGTAGAGCGGGTTGTAGCCCGGGGGGAACGGTGGGCGGTTGGACACCGGCGAGCGGAGGCGCAGTTGGAACGGGCCGATCTTGACGGGGGTGTTCTCGTCCATCCACCCGGACCCGCTGGCCCCGCCGGGCCAGCCGAGCCCGGCCCGACTCCCCAGGTCCACGGCGAACACCCGGCCGGCGATGACTTGGAGCCAGGCGTGCCGGGGGTTGATCTCCGGTTCGGCGAGTGTGACGTCGCACCCGTCGTCCCGGCCGACGAGGACGAACGGCATCGGGATGCTGCCCTCGGCGAGTGTCCCGCCGTCGGCCAGATCGACCCGCAGGTCGAGCGGCCCTGTGGCCCCACACGCCTCAGCGAACTGGGTGAAGAATGGGTCGTTCACGGGCCGTAAATCCCCGCGGGTGCGCGGCCATCTGAAAAGCTGGGCGAACTCGGGTGCCGCCCGCGTTCTGGTCGATAGACCTACTTTACACCGGATCACACGATCCACGCAGCACTTTCCGCACACCCGGATCGTGGTTAGGGTTGACTCTAGTGCGTGGTTCCCCGGGGCACCAGCCCGCAGCCCGTGAAAACCTGATGGACACCGCCCCGCACCGCGTTCCACCCGGCCCCGGCCCGTCCCCGAGGCGCGTCGCGAAGGCGGTCTTGCGCGCCGCGGCACTCGTCGGGGTGCTCCCCGTACTCGTGGGGTACTGGCTCAACGCCGCCTGCCTCGGCCGGAACCGTGCCCTCGAATCGGCGTCGCAACTGCTCTCGCTGTTGCCCGGGGTGAGTGGCCAGTACCTCCGCCGCGCCTTCCTCCAGCAAGTGCTGGCCCGGTGCCACCCGTCGGCCCTCGTCGAGTTCGGGACGCTGTTCTCCCAGGCCGGAGCCGTGTTGGAGGAGAACGTGTACGTCGGCCCGCGGTGCCAGCTCGGCCTGGTGCGGCTCGAACGGGACGTGCTTCTGGCGTCCGGGGTGCAGGTTCCGTCGGGGGGAAAGACGCACTACTTTGACGACCCAACGAAGCCGATCCGCGAGCAGGGCGGCGAGCGGCGGGTGGTGACGGTCGGGGCCGGGGCGTGGATCGGGACCGGCGCGATCCTCCTGGCGGACGTGGGCGCGGGAACGGTCGTCGCCGCCGGCGCCGTGGTCACCAGGCCGCTCCCCGAGAACGTGATCGCCGGCGGCGTCCCCGCGCGGGTCATCCGCCACCGGTTCGAGAAGCCGGCCGCGCTACCCCAGGAGCCCGCCGGCCTCGTCGCGGAGCCGGGCGAGGACCCGTGACTTGGCGATGTACACGGCGTTCGGCGTCGTGCCGCACGCGGCCGCGACCTCCTCGGCGGCCCTTCCCTCCAGCACGAACCCCTGGAACAGGTCCCACGTCTTCGGCTCGAAGTCCGGTTTGATCCGCTCCAGCAGGCGGCGGGTCACGTACACGTCGTGCTGCCGGTCCCACTCGCGGCTCAGGTCGTCGCCCGGGTCCTCGAGCCGGGCGAGGTAGCTCCCGAAGTCCGTTCCCCCCGGCGCCCGGGGGGCCACCTTCTTGGCGCGCCACGCCTCGCGGGCGCAGTTCGCCGCGATCGCCCGGAGCCACCCGCGGAACGCCCCGGGCCGCTCGGGGTGGACGAACTCGGGGAACCGCCGCACCACCACCGCAAGGACGTCCTGCGTGAGGTCCTCGGCGTCGGACCCGCGGACCCCGAGCCGCACCGCCCACGACCGGATGAGCGGGGTGTACAGGTCGTTCAGCCGGCCCCAGGCGTCGCCGTCGCGGGCGTCGCGGAGCCGCGCAAGCAGTGTGGCCGATGTAACCGACATGGCGGACCCTCCGGCCCCAGTCTACCGCGCGGGTGCGTGCTTGTGACAACCGACCACAAGGGAGTATAATCTTTGTTGTGGACCCCTGACGACGCGGAGAGCCCGTGCCCGACCGTCCCCGGTTACTCCTGATCGGCTCCCCCGACGGGCTGCCCAGCGGCGCGTGGCCCGAGGCCGACGTGGAGCCGGTATCGGCCGACCCCGCGGCCGTCGCGCAGAAGTTGCGCGACGGCGGGTTCGCGGCCGTCGTCGCCCCGCCCGGGGTTCTGGCCGAGTGGGGCGCGCAGAGCAGTCGCGACCAACTCATCCTCCAGAACATTGACAACGGCCTCGCCATCCTCGACCCGGCCGGGCTCGTGGTGTGGGCGAACCCGGCCTTCCGGCAGTCCGCGGGTGAGGACCCGGTCGGCCGCCACCTGTTCGACGCACTGGGCACCGGGGTCATGGCCTCGGACAGCGGCGACCCGCTCGCGGTTGCGCGGGGCGGGCAGGCCGCGTCGCTCCGCCTGCACCGCACCGGCAACCCCGAGCAACCGTTCCTCGAGGCCGAGATCCGCCCGGCACGGGACGCAACCGGTGCCGTGACCCAGCTCCTCGCCGTCGTCCGCAACGTGACCGCTCAGGTCGCCCAGCAGCAGAAGCTCGACGCGCTGCACCAGGCCGGCCGCGAACTCGCCGGGCTCGACCCCGAGCAGCTCGCGGAGATGAACGTCCCGTCCCGCGTCGAGTTGCTCAAGATCAACCTCCGCAAGTTCATCCACGACCTCCTCAACTACGACACCATCGAGGTCCGGCTCCTCGACCGGAAGACCGGCGAACTGAAGCCGCTGCTGGAAGATGGGATGCTCCCCGAGGCGGCCCGCCGCGTCCTGTACGCCCGCCCCACGGGCAACGGCGTCACCGGGTTCGTCGCGTACACGGGGAAGAGCTACCTGTGCGTGGACACCGCGAACGACCCGCACTACATCGCGGGGGCCGCCGGGGCGCGCAGCTCGATGACCGTGCCGCTCCAGTTCCACGACGAGGTGATCGGCACCCTCAACGTCGAGAGCCCGCGGGTGAGCGGGTTCGGCGCCAGCGACCTCCAGTTCACGGAGCTGTTCAGCAAGGAGATCGCCGTCGCCCTGCACACGCTCGACCTGCTCAGTGCCCAGCTCGTGTGCACCGCGGCGCAGTCGATCGAGGCGGTGAACAAGGAGATCGCGCTGCCGCTCGACGAGGTGCTGGCCGGGGCGAGCGTGCTGCTCGAGAAGTGGCACCGGACGGACCCCGAGGCCACGGCCCGGCTGCGGCGGATCCTCGACGCGGCCCGGCTGGTCAAGGACTGTGTGTCCCGGGTCGGCCGCAACCTGGTCGAGACCCCGACCGCCCCGACGGGCGACCTCCCGCTGCTGGGCAAGCGGGTGCTCGTCCTGGAGTCCGACGAGCGGCTCCGGCGGTCGGCCCACTTGCTCCTGGAGCGGCTCGGGGCCACGGCCGAGTCGGCCGCGACCGGCGAGGACGCCGTGGCGATGGCCGCGGACGCCGACTACGACGCGGTGTTCCAGGAGGTGAAGCCGCCCGACCTCGGCGGGTACGAGTGCTACCGCCGGCTCTCCGCCGCCCGGCCGACGGCCCTCGTGTCGCTGACCACCGGCTTCGGCTACGACCTGGCGCACTCGATTGTCAAGGCGCGGGCCGACGGCATGAAGTATGTCCTGTTCAAGCCGTGGCGGCAGGAGCAGGTCGTCCGGGCCGTACTCGATGGCCCGCCGCCCGCTCCCGTTCCGGGCTGAGGCCGGTTCCTCACATGGTTCCAGCGTGCGCTCGTCCGCTCGCCCTCCGGAACCCAAATCTCTTGGCTCCCATCAGCATTCTTCAGCGTTGGCATGCTCGTTGCTGTCACGCTGTCCCCTCAATCGGCGTGATTCGATCTCCTCCAGTCGCAGTCGCTCCGATGCGCTCGCCCTCCACTCCAACACGCGCGAACCCGATATGACCGCAGTTTCCAACGAGACGACCCCGATGTCCGAAGCCCAGTCCGGAGCCGAGACCCCGGCCAAGACCCTTCGCGTCCTGTGCGTGGACGACAACACCGACGCCGTGGACACCCTTGGTGCGCTCCTCGACCTGCTCGGGTTCCACGTCGCGGTCGCGCACGACGCTCCGTCGGCCCTCGACGTCAGCGAGAATTTCGCCCCACAGGCCGCGATCCTCGACATCACGATGCCGGGGATGGACGGGTACGAGTTGGCGGGCCGCCTCCGGGCACGCCCGGGTGGGCGCGAGATGCTCCTGATCGCCCTCACCGCCCTGGGCGACTACCGGTCGATGGAGCGGATGGCGGACGTCGGGTTCGATCTGTACTACGCCAAGCCGGTGTCGTCGGACCTGCTCCGGACGGTGCTGAGCGACTTCGCCGCCCGGGGCCGCGCGAGCGTCCCGTGAGCGGCCGGGAGGACATGGGCTGCGTTCGAGATCGGGGCTCGTCCCATACAATCACGACTCCAGCACCCGGTGGGGAGTGATCGGATGGACGCCCGGCTCTGGGGCTACTTGCAGCGGATCCTGACGGCCCGCGTGTACGATGTTGCGATCGAGACTCCCCTGGAGCACGCCAAAAGGCTGTCCGCCCGGCTCGGCACTCCCGTGTGGCTGAAGCGGGAGGACACCCAGCCGGTGTTCAGCTTCAAGCTCCGCGGGGCCTACAACAAAATGGTCCGGCTCCCCGCCGACCAACTTACCCGCGGGGTCATCTGTGCGTCGGCCGGCAACCACGCCCAGGGCGTCGCCCTGAGCGCCCTCCGCCTCGGGTGCCGGGCGGTTGTCGTCATGCCGGTCACGACCCCGCGGCTCAAGTCCGACGCGGTGACGGCGCTCGGCGCGGAGGTCGTGCTCCACGGCGACAGTTACACCGACGCCTATCACCACGCGGCCGCACTCGGCACCGCTCGCGGTCTCACTTTTGTTCACCCCTTCGACGACCCGGACGTGATCGCCGGCCAGGGCACGATCGGCATGGAGATCCTGCGGCAGCACCAGGGGCCGCTCCGCGCCGTATTCGTCGCCGTCGGCGGCGGCGGGTTGCTCGCCGGGGTCGCGGCGTACATCAAGGCGGTGCGGCCCGAGGTGAAGGTGATCGGCGTGCAGATGGCCGACTCCGACGCGATGCTCCGGTCCGTTCGCGCCGGGGAGCGGGTGCGGTTGAGCGACGTCGGCCTGTTCTCGGACGGGACCGCGGTCAAGCAGGTGGGCGAGGAGACGTTCCGGCTCGTGCGCGACTTTGCCGACGGTTTCATCGTCGTGGACACGGATGCGGTGTGCGCGGCCATCAAGGACGTGTTCGAGGACACCCGGAGCATCCTGGAGCCGGCCGGCGCGATGGGGGTGGCGGCCGCGAAGCAGTACGCCGCTGAGCACGGGGTGCGGGGCGAGCCGCTCGTCGCGATCACCTGCGGGGCGAACATGAACTTCGACCGACTCCGGTTCGTGGCCGAACGGGCCGAGGCGGGCGAGGGGCGGGAGGCACTGTTCGCGGTCACCATCCCGGAGGAGCGGGGGAGCTTCCGGCGGCTGTGCGAGGCGGTCGGGCGGCGGAACGTGACCGAGTTCAACTACCGCATCTCGGACGAGCGGGCGGCCCACGTGTTCGTCGGCCTGGCCGTGGCCGACCGGACGGAGGCAGTCGCGATCGGCCGGGCGTTCGCCGAGAGCGGCTTCGCCGCCCTCGACCTGGTCCACGACGATTTGGCGAAGGATCACGTCCGCCACATGGTCGGCGGACCGAGTCCCTTGGCCCGGGGCGAGCGGTTGTACCGGTTCCAGTTCCCGGAGCGCCCGGGTGCGCTGATGACGTTCCTGGCGAGCATGCACCCGGAGTGGAACATCAGCCTGTTCCACTACCGCAACCAGGGCGCGGACTACGGCCGCATCCTCGTCGGCATTCAGGTGCCCGACGCGGCCGCGTTCCGGGCGTTCGCCGACGCTCTCGGCTACCCGTGGGTGGACGAGACCGAGAACCCCGTCTACCGCTTGTTCCTGAGGTGACCCGGACCGGTCGATTGCCGCAGTGACTGACCGTCGCCGGTAGTGCCGCGGTAGGAGGACACGAGTACGGTCGCGACGATTGGTGAGAAATGAAACCGTCACCGTCAATGAAAAACCCCCGCTGACGACTGGTGTCATCAGCGGGGGTCAGGTCGGGCCGGCGGGATTTGAACCCACGACCTCTTGCACCCCAAGCGCCGAAAAGCGTACCAGCAACGGTGGCAAATCTCTGAATTCCTAAGCATAATCGCAGGTTTCGCCCCGCGGTGCAAGTGAACACATGTCGAAAATTCCGCACAATGAAACGCGGCGTCGCGTGGGTTCTGCGGAGTAATGCGGAACCCAGAACTGAACTCGCGACGTGGTGGTAGCCCGTCATGCGAGTAGCAGCCTCACGGCTCGCAAAGACACCTCCGAGGGGAGGAACGGGCCGTGTCCCGCACCCCTGCTACCGCCCCCGCACCCGGGCCGACCATATGGTCCGCGGCTGCCACGGTGACGGCTCTGTGAGCGTGTTCTAGAATGGGTCGCAAGCACGCTCGGTGTGGAGGTCGCACGTCCGACGCCCCGCACGTTAGCACGGGACTGTGTCCTCCCTGCCCGACCGCGGGGTTCGGCAAAGGCGACCTTGGCGACCATGGGGAGTCACATGAACGATGCCGCGTTGTTGGTCGTCGCCGCGTTCCTATTTGGCCTTCCCATCTACTTCCTGCCGACATTCGTCGCCGTAAGCCGCGGGCACCGAAACACGGTGGCAATCTTCCTCCTCAACTTCTTCCTCGGGTGGCTGCTCGTTGGGTGGGTCGGTGCCCTGGTGTGGGCCGTTATCGCAACGGAAGACAAATACGGGAGCAACAAGCGTCGGCGGGACCGCGACTCCGAACCGACCCCGTTCGACCCTCTCCCGGAGCCTGCCCCTGTTCCGGTGTACGCGGTCCCGGCCCTCGTCCCCTACACCTGCCCGCACTGCGGTTACATGGTCCGCATCCCACCCGCGATGGTCGGGGCGATGGTGACGTGCGGGACGTGCCGACACCCTTTCCATGCCACCCCTCCGGCTTACTGAGCTGACACGGCCCGCGGCCTATGGCACCACGGTTAGGGTGACGTCTTCGGGGTCGGGCCGCCGCACGGTCCCCTCTCACGTCCACCCCGCCCCCTTGCCGATGGAACCGGACATGGACACGCTGTTCGACAACGCGCCCGACGCCCTCACCCGCATTGAAGCGGCGCCACGACGTGTCGGGGAAACGCGGGCCGCGATGGAACGGGCGGCCGGCGAGCTGGCCGTGTGGGATGCCGTGTGCGATGCGGTCACGCGGCGACGATCGAAAGGCGAGCGGGCGGGCGGGTCGGGGGGCGGCGGGTGACGTGGTGGGGCAGACGGGGCGAGCCGTCTTCGTCCTCAGAGGTGCTTTCCCGGCCGTGGCGGGTCGGTGCCGTAAACCGGAATCCGGATGGTCTGGGTGGGGCGGCCGGTGCTTGACCACAATGGTCAGCCGTGTCGGTGCCCGCACCCCTGCCACCGCCCCCGCGCCCGGGCCGACCATATGGTCCGCGGCGGTCCGCGAAGGCCGGCGGCCCGGTCGCGTTCCCGTTCCGCTCGCGCCGGGGCCGAGGT
>NZ_JBHYGG010000262.1:0-46172 GCF_051859125.1 Gemmata sp. | reverse complement strand
GGCCGCGGTCAGGAACTGCTCGACGTGTTCGGGGATCGGGCGCGGGCGGCTCACGTTCGCACCGAGGGGTAGGCGGTCGCGGCCAGGGGCTGGGCGACGACCCGCACCGGCTGCTCGACGGTCACGATGCGAGCGCCACAGGCCGGGCACCGGAGACGGCGTTGGGTCGCGGCGGCGGTGATCTGAACGACGTGGGTGACTTCAAGCCGGGTGGCCGTTCCCGTCCTCGCTTCGCAGGTAGCGCACCTCATAGCCGAGCCCTCCGCGTGCTACCGGTAGCACAACGGAATGATCCGACATGGGGGCACCCGGCGCAAGCGCGACGGGCGGCGGATGTGGCGATCTGTTCAGGTGAACGGCCGCAGACGTGATGTGACCCATGCGCGAAGAGAATGCGTCGCGCGTGACCGGTTAGTGACACCAGGTCCGGGAGAGGGTGGGCCGATGAGGTGTCAGGCCGACGTGGTGGTTTGCTGCTCGGCCGGGTGCTGGTCGGCGACCGGTTCGGGCTCCGGCTCGTTCACCCACAGGTGCCGGGCGCGGGCCTCCCCGATGCGGCGCACCAGCCCGGCGGCCTCCAGGTTGTCGATCGCGCGGTGGGCGGCGCGGCGCTCGGCCGGGGACGGCGTGCGCCCGAGTAGCTCGTCCAGGTCGAGACGAATCACACTCTCCCTCGCGTCCTTAACCGCGATGCGGATATTGACCGCCGGGCCGGGGCCGAACGGCAACTCAAGTAGGTTCACGGCGCGAAGTTCCGCGAGCTTGCGGAGCATGGCCCGGTGCAGTTTCAGTTCGAGTTTCACAGCAATTCTCCGGTATAACTTTGTCACAACATAACAATACTTCACAGCCCGACTGTTCCGAGTGTGGTGCTTGAGGGGGTGTACCCCGGTCGAAGGACCCGCCGATTTTGGACGGGCTCCTCGGCTCTCGCTCTGCCGCTCGTCGCTACAACCCCAACCCCGTCCCAATTGCGATTAGCTCGCGTCTGCCGCGCTCTTGTCCTCGGCCTGCTGCTTCTCCTTCTTGACCTGCCGTTCGGCCGGCAGCGCGCGAATGGTGCGGGGAGGTGGGACGTACAGCAGCGCATCGACAGCCGACCCGTTCAGTACCCCGTTCATGCGTACCTCGCGTTCTCGAACTTCACAATCGGCCGGACGTAGTGCAGCGTCACTTCACCGGGCGGCCCGCCCCGGTTCTTGCGGATCAACACCTCCACGTTCCAACGCAGTGCGTCCGCGTCCTGGTTGGGCGTGGTGTGCAGCAGCATGACCGTGTCCGCGTCGGCCTCGATGTTCCCGCTTTCGCGAAGGTCGGAGAGTTGCGGTCGGGTGTCGGCCCGGTTCTCGGACGCCCTGTTCAGTTGAGCCAGCACGATCACGGGGATGTTGCAGGCGCGTGCGAGGAGCTTGAGGTTGCGGGACAGTTCGCCTACCTGCAAGTGCCTCGGCTCCTTCCGGTTCTCGGGCTGCATCAGCTGCAAGTAGTCGATCACGGCGAGCTTCACGCCTCGCTGCCGCACGGCCCGCCGGACCATCGACGCGAACCGGGCGGCGGTCAGGTTCGGTGTGTCGCACAGGCCGAACGGCATGGCCGCGAACTCGGCCCCGGCTTTGCTCACCTTCTGGGACTGGTCCGGCGTCAGCTTGGCGTCCTGGATCGCGCGAAGTGGAATGCGGGCTCGCGACGCGAGGACACGTTCCATCACTTCCGCCGAAGACATTTCGAGACTCGCGAACAGGACCGGGTGACCGGCTTCTGCCGCGTTCGCCGCGATCGCAGTGGCGAGGGCGCTTTTGCCGACCGCCGGCCGGGCGCCGATCACGATCATCTGACCCGGCTTCAGCCCGCCCGTGATCCGGTCGATGTCCTCGAACCCGGTCAGTATCCCGGCCGGTTCACCGTCCCCTCGCGAGTCGATCCGCTCTTGCGCCTCCCGAACCAGATCCTTCGACCAGCGCGGCCCGCTGGCCCCGGGTCGGTCGGACAGGTTGAACAGCAATTGTTCGCACTCCGCGCGCGAGTCGGCGACGGGTCGTTCCGCGTCCCGCGCGATGCCGGCGATCTCTACCGCGACATGCCGCAACTGCCGCCGCTCGGCCGCTTCCTTGACGCGACCGGTGTAGTACGCGGCGTTCGTGTCGCTCGTCTCCGCGGTCAGCGTGTCGGCGAGCCACAGGGCCGGGTTCGGCCCCAACTCGCTCATCTTGCCGGAGGCGCGGAGGCGTTCGGCGACGCTGGCCGCGGTGACCGGCGCGTTCACGGCGCGAAGCTCAAGGAACGTCTCGAACACGACGGCGTGCGCGTAGGTGCCGAAGTCGGCGGGCGTGAGCATCTCGGCCGCGTGGTCGAGTCCGTTCCCGCCGTTGGCGTCGCTCCACAGGCAGCAGCCGAGTAGCTGCCGCTCGACGTCGGCGGCCCGCTCCTGGTCCGTTCTGGCGTCCTGCATCGCCTCGGGCATGGCAACCACGGTCGGCCCTCTGGGTTAGAACGTGCGGGTGAGAATGTCGTCCGTGAGCATTGGGTTGTCGGCGGCGCGCTTGACCTGCGGCGCGTCCCCGGGCGGCGCTCGCCCGTCGGCGCGAAGGGTGTGAATGTGGTTCTGGATGATCGTGAGCGTGAGCCGCGGATGGGATTCCGGCTTGGCCCACGGGAGCAGATTCCGCCATCGCTTCGCGAGCGTCCGCACTTCGTCCGGCGTGACCGGTGGCGAGAACTTTCTGAGCGCGGCAGCTACCATCCCGATGCGCGATGCTTGACCGTCGGGGTCGGTTCCGGTGGCCTCGGCGAGCGCGTCGAACAGCAAGTCACGCGGCCGGGGCTTCTTCTCCCGCTGCGGGGCCGGGGACTTCTTCTTCGGGGTCGTCGGTGTCGGTTCAATCGCGACGGTCGCGGACGTCGAGTCCGCGGCAGAAGGGTTAGGGGAAGGAATAGGAAGAAGGTTCCGCGGTTTGCTCGCGGTTTGCTCCGCGGTTTGTTCCGTGTTTTGCTCCGCACCAGTGCGGAACAAAGTGCCAGCGCTAGAGCTTTCGTCGGTCGGCGCGTCGTCCGTGCCGGCGTGCTGGGCGGGGATCGTGACGCGGTATCGACCCGGCCCAGAGCGCCGGCCGCCGGGGACGTAGTGGAGCCAACCGGCCTCGACGCACTTCTTGCGGACGCGGTCGAGGGTGTCTTCCGACGTGGCTCCGATGAGGGGCATTAGCTGAGGGTTGTAAAAGCCCACGGAGCCGGAGTAGCCGCGGGCGTCCTCGGTCATGACGATCACGCTGAGCAGCGTGAAGGCCTGGGGGCCGAGGTCGTTTGCTACGGTCTTCTTCACGAGCAGCCTGATGAAGCTGCATCCGAAAAACTGTGGTCGGGCTTGGGAGTCGGCGGGCTCAATGCAACTCATTCGAGCCCTCCTCGATCTTGGCGACCGTTTCGCGGTTGGCGCGGGTCGCGGCGGCGAGGAGCCGCTTGAAGACCGCAACGGCGACGGTGAGCGACGCGACGGGCGGTGTCGCAACGGGCTGCAAGGCGGCCGGTGCCGTCTTACTCGGCACCGTCTTCGGCCTGGTGGGGCGGAACGTTTCGAGATAGGCACGTAGCATCCGGCTTGCCTCGGCGCGAGTTGCCGCGTCGGGCTTGCGCTCAGCGGATTCGTCTGGCATAGTCTTGGTGTCCTTAGTTGGGGCGCGACGCGCGAGATACCTGCTGCCCGGCGGTTGATGCCCGCCGGGCAGCTTCGTTTCGTCAAACCTTCGGCGCTGGTCGCTCGGGCGGCGGCTCGGCGAGCAGTCGCTCTGCCCACGGTCGCCACGGGCCGGATTCCGGATCGGTGGCGATCCCCTTCAGCAGTCTGTTAAGCTCGTCCTCGACGGCGGCGACGCGCCGCCGGTGGTCTTCGCGCCCGAGTGGGCGCGCGGGTTTACGCGCCGACATGGGCGACCCTCCGCGAGCGCTTCGGTTTGGGGGGCTGGAGTTCGGTAGCGAGTTGAGCGAGAGCCGCCGTCACGGCGGCCGGGTTGAACAGCAAGCGGCTTCCGGCGGGTAAGTATGGTACCCGGCCATCGCGGGCCAGTTGCCGAAGCCAGTCCGGGTTAACCCCTAACCGTTCGGCCTGGTCGAACAAATTGAGAACCTCGGGCATGTTCGATCCTCCGTGTGCCTTGCACCAGAAGCATCGAACATGACCGGCGGTTAGTCAGACCCTAATTTGTGGAACTGGTGTGGAAGTGTGGAACTGGCGTGGAACTCCAACCTGGGAGACCCTGCGAGGCAAGTTCAATCGATACAACCCCCATCCGGCGCTGGTGATGAGTGTCTTCTCGGCCCGGTGGTTTTTGAAGACATCCCGCAGGCATTTCACCGCATCGCCCCTGGCCTTGCGTATGCTATCGATTCCGACTCCACATCCGTCCCGCTCCCAATCTTCCCACAATAACCTCACGACGGGCCTTTGCTTTCTCGAGAACTGGAACTTCCCGAGGTGGCACTTGATCCATTCGAAGTCGGGGGCGCGTTCGGGCGGTGCCGCGTCCGCGTCGCCCTGTGCCAACGGCTCCACTCCGCTGACCAGCCGCCGCTCTATGGCCTCAAGAGGTTCCTCGGTGCTGATGCCCGCCTTTCTCAGCACCACCTCGGCATCACATGGGTAGAGCAGTGCATCACCGGCAGGATAGCCTTCTTCGCCCTGTAGCCGCCGAAGTAGAAACTGTGCGTCCGGTGGACTACCGGGGAACACGAGAGCGTAAAGCTCATTCCGCAAATATCGGCCCCAACCCCGAAAGTCCTGCGGTGGGTCCGTCTCCCACTCGGCGACTAGCTCATCTGCCTCGACGGCAAGGGGCGCGATCACATCGTTGAAACAGACGTGGAACAGCCGTGGCATCTGGTAGGCCTCGCGTGAGAGATGCCGGGCCGGCCCGCCGGCAGGTCAGGGGACGCGAGACCCCCAAGCGTGTCGGCGGGCCTTCACCGGGGGATCAATCCCGGCGGCCCGACGCGGGACTATACCCGGCGCTTCTTGTCCGTGCCAGAGCGTTTGGACGTGCCGGCCGAGGGCTTCCGGGTGCGCGGCCGGTCGATCTGCTTCGACTCCTCCGATGCGACTGGGGCGGTCGTCTCGGCGGTTGCCGTGCTGGCGTGCTTCAGGATGAGCCGTTCGAGTAGCGCGGCCTCGTCCGGTTTGCGTAGGTCGCCGCATGAGAGCCCGGCCTCGGCGAAGGACCGGACTGCTGACGTAGCCGGTCGAGCCGCTGAGGCGTTCCCGTGGCCCCGGTGGTACTCGATCAAGTATGAACGCTGCGCGCCCCCGGTGAACCACAACTGCACCACGGCGACGCGGGCCGGGCCGGCGTCGATGAATAGGCAGCGCACCTCTTCCGTGATCCGGCGCACGGCGGCGCGGAGACGGGTTCGGGCGTCGATCTGGTCGGGGGCATCACGGAGCGCTTCGGCCAATACCTTCGCCTCGCCCCACGCGGCCCCGAGCGGCGACGCGGCTTCACGCTGGGCGTCGGCCAGGTCGGCGAGCAACTTCCGCCGTTCGGTGTTCAACTGCCCGAGCTTCGCGGCGACGGTATCAACGATGCTGGGGTCGTCCATCTTGGCGGTCCACAGCGCTATCAGGTTGTCGAGTTCGGCGAGTCTGCCGCTGAGTACAGACGCCCGGTCCGTTGCCGCATCGTGCTGGGGCAACACGTCCCGCGGGTCGATCTCCCGGAGTTGTGAGAGGATGGCTTCCTCGAACACGTCGAGCGGGAAGGCGACGTAGACCGCTCCGGGGACGCCGTGGATCGCGTTGGCCGGCGCGAGCGCGCGGCCCGCCGACTTCTCGCCCTTGTTCGTGACGTGGAACGTGCCGCCGTCCCGGGCGTCGCGCAACAGGCCGGTGAAGATCGCGACCTGCGGCAGCGGGCGGCCGCCCTTGTTCCGGCGGCTCGTCAGCGCGGTCTGCGCCGCGAGGAACACATCCTCGGCGACGACGCTCGGGAAGTAGCCCGAGACCGGCGGCCCGTCCGGCTTCCGGGTCGCGCTGGCGTGTCCCTTGTGCGGCTGGTACTCACCGAACGTCGAGCGGTTGCCGAGTATCTTCGCGACGTAGGACCGCGCCCACTTCGGCGCACGTCCGATGGCCGGCACCTTCTCGCCGTTCAACTTCTTGGTGATCGCCCCCAACCCGTAGCCGGCGGTCGCCAACTCGAAGATGCGGCGCACCGCGGCGGCCTTCTCGGGGACCAGCACGAACGAGTTCCCGCGGACCCGGACCCAGGCGGGCACGGCCCGGGTGATCGGCGCGCCGGCGGTCGCCGCTGACTTCTTCTTCTCGGACCACACCCGGCCGAGGCGCTCGGACTTCATTCGGGATTCGCTGTGGCCGCGGGACAACTCCATGATGGCCATCATGAGCGACATGGGCTCTACCTTGTCGTCGTACACCGTCTCCACGGGGAGCAGTTGCACGACGCGGATACCCTGCTCGATCAAGTTCAGGAACAGCGTGAGGGCGGGGCGGATGTGTTCGCGGGTGAGTCTGTCCAGGCTCTCAACGATCAGGTACGACCCGCGGGGGATGCGGCCGCGGCGAACGAGTTCGAGGAAGGCGGCCAGCGCGGTGCGGTCGGCGTTCTCACGGTGGGCTCCGCTGTACGCGCTCACCCCCTCGTCCCGGAGCGTCAGCGAGGTGTCGAGAACCGCGTTCGACTTCCGCAACCACGCGTCGCGCAACTCGGTCTGGCGGCGGATCGAATCCCCCTCGGCCTGCGTCGGGCTGCTGAACCGGACGTAGCTGTACGCGGTCGGAGTCGCCGGGTCTCCCGGTTGCTCTCGATGGGCCATCGGCGTATCCTCTGGATCAGTCTCGTCTCCAGAAGGTATCGACGCCGTGGCGTACTGTACAGAAGAAAATGTCCACAGCTACATCATGCTCGGCTCGCCGGGGAGCGGGAAGACGATGCTCGCCCGGCGGCTGCCGACGATCCTCCCGCCGCTCACGCCCGACGAGAGCCTATCGACGACGCGGGTCTACTCGGCGGTCGGGAAGCTCCCCGCGGGCGAATCGCTCCTGACCACCCGGCCGTTCCGCAGCCCGCACCACACGATCAGCGAGGCGGGGATGGTCGGCGGCGGGAGCACGCCGCAGCCCGGCGAGATTTCGCTCGCGCACCACGGCGTGCTGTTCCTCGACGAACTCCCCGAGTTCAACCGCCGCAGCCTGGAATCGCTCCGCCAGCCGCTCGAAGAGGGGCGTGTGACCATCAGCCGGGCGGCGCACTCGACGACGTTCCCCGCCGACTTCGTGCTGGTCGCGGCGATGAACCCGTGCCCGTGCGGGTTCCTCGGTGACCCGAAGCACCCGTGCAAGTGCGCCCCGATCGCGGTCGAGAAGTACATGGGCCGCATCTCCGGGCCGCTCCTCGACCGGATCGACCTGCACATCGAAGTCCCCCCGGTGCCGTTCGAGGACCTGTCGAAGCCCGGGGACGGCACCAGCAGCGGGGCGATGCGCGAGCAGGTGTACCGGGCGCGGGAGGTTCAGGAGCGGCGGTTCGGGAAGGGGGCCGGGCGGCTCAACGGCCGGATGACCTCGCGGCAGATACGCACCCACTGCAAGCTCGACGCCGAGGGCCAGGCCACGCTCAAGGAGGCGATGGAGGCGCTGGGCCTCTCGGCCCGGGCGCACGACCGCATCCTGCGCGTCGCCCGCACGGTCGCCGACCTCGCGGCCAGCGACACGATCACGCAGGACCACGTCGCCGAGGCGATCGGCTACCGCACCCTCGACCGCAAGCTGTGGGCGGGTTGAGGCGCACCTCAGCCGGCCGTGACGCGGGACCCGTGCTCTCACCTCCGTCTCCTCTTTGGGTTTAGTGCCGAATGGCGAACTTCTTCAAGTACAAGTCCGTTGCCGACCTCGAAGCCGAAAACGCCCGCCTCGGGATCGACCTGCGGTTCACCGACGACCTCGCGCCGCTGTTCCAACCGCTCGCGGTCGCCAGGCGGACCCTCGGGAACCGGTGGTGCATTCACCCGATGGAGGGGTGCGACGGCGAACTCGACGGGCGGCCGGGCGAGTTGACCCACCGCCGGTACGTCCGGTTCGGGGCTGGGGGCGCGAAGATGATCTGGGGCGAGGCGTGCGCCGTGGTCGAAGGCGGCCGTGCCAACCCGCGGCAGATCGTGCTGAACGAGGCGACGAAGGCCGACTTCGCCCGCATGGTCGCCGACTGCCGTGCCGCCCACCGCGCCGCCAACGGCGACGACTCCGACCTGCTGTTCGGCCTGCAACTCACGCACTCGGGCCGGTACAGCTACCGCAAGCCGGTCATCGCGACCCACGACCCGCTCCTCGTCGGCCGGTACAAGGTCACCGCCGACACGCCGCTCGTCACCGACGACGAGCTGAAGCGGCTCGTCGACGCCTACGTCGTCACGGCGAAGCTGGCCGTCGAGGTCGGGTTCGACTTCCTCGACGTCAAGCAGTGCCACCGGTACCTGCTCAACGAACTCCTGGGCGCGCGGAACCGCCCCGGCCCCTACGGCGGCAGCTTCGAGAACCGCACGCGTCTGGCCCGCGAGGTGTTCCAGGCGGTGCGGGCCGCGGTGCCCGCGAACGTCATCCTCGCGACCCGGATGAACGCGTTCGACAGCATTCCGTTCAACCCGCCCGGCGAGCCGGTCCCGCACACCCTCCCGCTGGTGAACGGCTGGGGCATGTCCGAGACCGACCCGTTCACCCCGGACCTCACGGAGCCGCTCCGATGGGTCGCCGACATGCTGAAGCTCGGGGTGGCGCTCGTGAACCTGACGATGGGGAACCCCTACGCGCAGCCGCACTTCGGCCGGCCGGCCGAGTACCCGCCGCCCGACGGGTACGAGTCGCCCGAGCACCCGCTCCTCGGCGTGGACCGCCACTTCCGGGCGGCCGAGACCGTGCAACGGGCCAACCCGGGGCTCGCGGTCGTCGGGACCGGGTACAGCTACCTGCAAGAGTTCCTGCCGCAGGCGGCCGCGGCGAACGTGCGCGACGGCCGCGTCGCCATCGCCGGCGTCGGCCGCGCCACGCTGTCGCAACCGGACTGGGTCCGCCAGCTGCTCGACCACGGCAAGCTCGACCGCAAGCGGGTGTGCCGGACGTTCAGCTACTGCACCGCGATCATGCGGGCGAAGGACCACCCGATGGGGCAGTTCCCGACCGGGTGCCCGCCGTTCGATAAAGAGGCCTACGGCGACATCTGGAAGGACGTGCAGAAGCTCGCGCTCAAGAAGTGAACAGTCCTCGTGTCGTTGTGGATGGTTCCGGACAAGGTACACACCCTCGTCCGGAATCATTCCGGAACCATTTACCCGTCCGGAAGATTTAACGTTGGATTAATGTCCCTTGCCGTAGCGTAGGTTGCGCCGGAGTGGGCCGAGCCGCCACGCCTGTTTGTTTATCCGGGCGGACGGGTTCCCGACGCCCGCCCCTGCCCGGTGATCGTCCGCGACTCGGTCAGGACGAGGTCCATGAACACGTCATGCGGGGCGACCGGGATCTCGTCGAACACCTGGCAGTCGAACGCCATGCCGACGAGCGGCACGTCAGGGCGCGCCGCGGACAGGAGCCGGTCGTAGTACCCCTTGCCCTGGCCCATGCGCGCGCCCCGCGGGTCGAACGCGGTGCCCGGCACCATCACCAGGTCGAGGTCCTCGGGCCGGACGATCTTCGCCGCGAGCGTCCGAAGCTCGGGCTTGGGTTCGAGGATCTTGTACGCCCCCTCGACCAACTCGCTCATGTCTTCGAGCAGGAACAGCTCCAGCGTGTTCGACTCCACGACGCACCACGGCACGACCACCCGCTTGCCGTGGGCGAGCGCCGCGGGGAGCGCGTGCCGCGTGCGGACCTCGCTCCCGGCGTCGACGTACCACATCACGGTCCGGGCCGCGTCGTAGGCGGGCAGGGTGGTGAACGCGGCGCAGATCCCGCGGCTCACCTCGTCCTTGTTCTTCTGGGCCACGCGGTTCTTCCGCGCCTGTTCACGGAGGGCGGCCTTGCGGGCCTGCGGGTCGGCGGGCGGGTCGGGTTCGGACATCGGACGCGCTCCGTTCGGGGTCTGCAAATTGTTGCGGCGGAAGGGGGCTACGGACATCCGTAGTGAACGGGTGTCGCGTATAATTAATTGATCAAACCGCCCCAGTGAACCGGCAGGAGAGGACCGTGGTTGCGTCACCAGAATCGTCGTTCACCCTCATCACAACGATGCTCCCGGGACCGGACCGCAAGCGTGTTCCCAGCCCGTACCACTTCCGCGTGCTGTACCGCAACCCGGACCCGACCGAGCCCGGGTGCGTCGCGACGTGGGAGGTCCGCGGCGGCCGCGACGAGTACCAGATCTCGATCGAGCGGACCGCCGAACACGACCTCGTCTGGCACTGCACCTGCCCGGACGCGGTCTACCACGCCGACTACCGACACGCCTGCGGGTGCAAGCACGTTCAGGGCCTGCGCCGGGTGCTCGAGGCGGTCGGCACCGCCCCGGCGCCCGCGTGCCGGCGGGCGCACACGCCCGCCGCCGCGTGAGACCCCCCGGGTCGGTCAGTCCGTCCCCCGAAGCGGGAAGCGGTCCTGGAGCGCGACGACCGTCAACTCGCGCTCCTTGAGCGCCCGGCACGCCTCGGCCGCGGCCTGGGCCGCCGAGAGGGTCGTGATGCACGTCACCCGGTTGGTGACGGCCTCGGCCCGGATCTTCCCCTCGTCGCTCGAACTCCCGCGGCCGCTCGGCGTGTTGATGATGAGCGCCACCTGCCCGTTCTTCATGAAGTCGATCAGGTTCGGCCGCCCCTCGGCGATCTTGGGCACCTCTTCCACCGCGACCCCGTTCTGAACCAGCATCCGGGCCGTGCCGCGGGTCGCGATGAGCCGGAAGCCCATCTCGGCGAACGTCCGCGCGATCGGCAGCACCGCCTTCTTGTCCCGTTCCGCCACCGAGATGAACACCGTCCCGGACGACGGCAGCGGGGCGTTCGCGGCCATCTGCGACTTCGCGAACGCCATGGGCATCGAGTCGTCGATCCCCATGACCTCGCCGGTCGACTTCATTTCCGGCCCGAGGATGATGTCCACCCCCGGGAACTTGTTGAACGGGAACACGCTCTCCTTGATCGAGAAGTGCTTGGGGACGACCTCGTCGGCGACCTTCAACTCGTCGAGCGTCTTCCCGACCATGACGAGCGCGGCGAGCCGGGCGAGCGGCACGCCGGTCGCCTTCGACACGAACGGCACCGTGCGGCTGGCCCGCGGGTTGGCCTCCAGGATGTACACGTCCTGCGTGCCGTCGGGGTTCGGGGCCGGGACCGCGAACTGAATGTTCATCAGCCCCTTGACCTTCAGCGCCACCGCGAGCTTGCGGGCCTGGACCTTGATCTCGTCGATGACCGCCGCGGGGAGCGAGTGCGGCGGGATCACGCACGCCGAGTCGCCCGAGTGGATCCCGGCCTCCTCGATGTGCTGCATGACCCCGCCGATGACCGTGCGGTGCCCGTCGCTCAGGCAGTCCACGTCCACCTCGGTCGCGTTCTCCAGGAACTGGTCGATCAGCACGGGCCGCTGCGGCGACAGTTCCGGCTCGACGCGGGTCATGTACGCGGTGAGGTCGTCCTCGGTGTACACGATCTTCATGTCGCGGCCGCCGAGCACGAAGCTCGGGCGCACCAGGACCGGGAACCCGATCCGCCGCGCGACCCGCACGGCCTCGGCCCGCTCGACCGCGGTGCCGTTGGCCGGCTGCTTCATGCCGAGTTCGGTGATGAGCTTCGCGAACTTGCCGCGGTCCTCGGCGACCTCGATGTTCTCGACGCTCGTGCCGATGATCGCCACCCCGTTCATCTCGAGCGCCTTGGCGAGGTTCAGCGGGGTCTGCCCGCCGAACTGGACGATCGTCCCCTCGGGCTTCATCCGGTCGTGGATGTTGAGCACGTCCTCGACCGTGAGCGGCTCGAAGAACAGGTGGTCGGACGTGTCGTAGTCGGTGCTCACGGTCTCCGGGTTGGAGTTCACCATGATCACCTCGTACCCCGCCCCGCGGAGCGCGAACGCGGCCTGCACGCAGCAGTAGTCGAACTCGATCCCCTGGCCGATCCGGTTCGGGCCGCCGCCGAGGATCATGATCCGCGGCTTGCCGGTCGCGGGCCGGACCTCGTCGTCGAGCTGCGGGGCGGTGCCGCCCTCGCGGGACACCGGGGTCTCGTAGGTGCTGTAGTAGTACGGCGTGTACGCCTCGAACTCGGCGGCGCACGTGTCGACGCTCTTGAACACGGCCTCGATGCCCCACCGCTTGCGGAGGTCGCGGACCTCGGTGGGCGAGCAGTCGAGCAGGTTCGCGATCTGGCGGTCGACGAACCCGTTCTGCTTGGCGGTGAGGAGTTGGGCCGGGGTCACGTCCGCGATCGCCCCGCAGACCCGGAGGTCGTCCTCGATCCGCACCAGTTCCTCGATCGCCCGCAGGAACCACGGGTCGATCTTCGTGCGGGCGTGGATGTCCTCGACCGTCATCCCGGCCTTGAAGGCGTACCGGACGTACCAGATCCGCTCGGAGTTCGGGGTCGCGAGCTTGTGGGTGAGTTCCTCGTGCGGCGGCTGGCGGGTGGTGCCCCACCGGTCCCGCTTGTCGCACCCGAGCCCGAACCGCCCGACCTCGAGCCCGCGGAGCGCCTTCTGGAGCGACTCCTTGAACGTGCGGCCGATGGCCATCGTCTCGCCGACGGACTTCATCTGCGTGGTGAGGACCGGGTTCGCCTCGGGGAACTTCTCGAACGCGAACCGCGGCACCTTGGTGACCACGTAGTCGATCGTGGGCTCGAAGCACGCGCTCAGGAACGGCGCGCCGGCCGCCCCGGGGGCCCCGCCGCGGGGGCTGGTGATGTCGTTCTGCAGCTCGTCGAGCGTGAACCCGACCGCGAGCTTGGCCGCGATCTTCGCGATCGGGAACCCGGTGGCCTTCGACGCGAGGGCCGACGACCGGCTGACCCGGGGGTTCATCTCGATCACGATCATGCGGCCGTCGGCCGGGTTGGTCGCGAACTGGATGTTGCTGCCGCCGGTCTCGACGCCGATCTCGCGGATGATCAGCTTCGCGGCGTCCCGCATCCGCTGGTACTCCTTGTCGCTGAGCGTCTGGGCCGGGGCGACGGTGATGCTGTCGCCGGTGTGGACCCCCATCGGGTCGAGGTTCTCGATCGAGCAGATGATGATGACGTTGTCCGCCTTGTCGCGGACCACCTCCAGCTCGTACTCCTTCCACCCGATCACCGACTCCTCGACGAGCACCTCGCCCGTCGGGGAGAGGTCGATCCCCTTGGTGATGATGTCGATGAACTCTTCGCGGTTGTAGGCGATCCCGCCGCCGCTCCCGCCCATCGTGAAGCTCGGCCGCAGGACGCACGGGAGCCCGACCTGCTCCAGCGCGTGGTAGGCCTCGGCGAGCGACCGGACGACGAGCGACTTCGGCACCCCGAGGCCGATCTTGATCATCGCGTCCTTGAACTTCTGCCGGTCCTCGGCCTTGTCGATCACGTCGGCCCGGGCCCCGATCATCTCGACGTTGTACTTGGCGAGCACCCCGTGCTTGACGAGGTCCATCGCGGTGTTCAGGGCCGTCTGCCCGCCGAGGGTCGGAAGCAGCGCGTCGGGCCGCTCCTGGGCGATGATCTTCTCCACCACCTGCCAGGTGATGGGCTCGATGTACGTGCGGTCGGCGGTCTCCGGGTCGGTCATGATGGTCGCCGGGTTGGAGTTCACCAGGACGACCGAGTAGCCCTCTTCGCGGAGCGCCTTGCAGGCCTGCGTGCCCGAGTAGTCGAACTCGCACGCCTGGCCGATCACGATGGGTCCGGAGCCAATCAACAGGATCTTCTTGATGTCGGTACGCTTCGGCATTGGTGCTCTATCGCGGGGACGGGGCGGCGCAAACTCCGATTAACCTATGACCGGCGGGCGGAAGCACCAAGGGCCCGCGGCCGGTGCCGCCGGGGGACCGGGCGGGTAGCATGTCCCCGTCGGACCATCCGGAGGAACCCGCCATGATTCAGCGCTTCATCCCCCTCATCGCCCTCGCCGCGATCCTCGGGTGCGCGAAGCCGGACAAAGACGCCCCCGGCGGCCCCGCCGCCGCGCCCGAGGGTGCGGACTCGAACGTGGCCTACGCGATCGCGTTCCGCGCGCCCGCGACGGGCGACAAGTACGACGTGGTCCGCGTCCGCTCGGGGTCGATGACCGCGGTGACGGGCAACTCGTCCCAGACGCAGCACGAGAAGGTCCGGGTCGAGTACGTGGAGACGATCGTCGACGCGCCCCCGGGCGAATCGCGGCCGGCGAAGCTGTCGCGGTTCTACCGGGTCGCCGAGCGGTCGGAGCCGGGCGGCGGCATGAAAAACTACGGGTACGCGGGGAAGACGGTGACCGCCGTGAAACAGCATCGGGAGCGCGAAGTTATCAACTACAAGTATGTCAATGGGGCAGGGGTGCGAGTGCCGGAGAAGCAGACAATTGTCACGGAGTATGACGTTGCTATCGAGGGCCAAGCGGCTCCGCCGTCCGACCAAAGGGAGTTCGAGGCGGAGTTCACCCACGGAGGCTGGGGTTTCGAGGCCATGTTGCCGCGAACACCGGCTAAAGTCGGCGAAGGCTGGGCCGTTGACCTCGAAGCAGTCAAATCGATCACTGGGAACTTCCCGTACGAGTACCACAAAGAGAAAAGCTCGGCATCGGGCAGGCTCACACGGACGTACAAAAAGGACGGGCAGCAGTGCGGCGTGATCGAGTGGAAGATCGACATGGTACTCGATACGCAGTTGCCTAATGGATCTCCGATCCGGGGCTCGCTCCCGTCGACCGTCACGTTCGATGGCGTGATCGACGGCACCGCCCGTGTCGGGAAGTCGACCCTCGCCCTGAAGGGCACGATCGACCACCGCGACCAGATCGGGCACGAGGTGAAGACGACGATCGAGGGGACCCAGGACGTGACGATTACCCCGGTGAAGTAACCGAAGGGACAGGTTCCCAACCCCCCACTCGCTGGAGACACACATGCGAACGCTCGCTCTCGCCGCCGCCCTGTTCGGACTCACCGCCCTGTCGGCACCCGCGCAGGACGCGGTCACGATCAAGATCGCCAAGCTCGTCGCCGGCGACCGCGTCAAGGTCACCAAGAACGAGAAGATGACCTCGAAGATCGACTTCACGGCCGGCGGCAACTCGAACACGAAGGACGACGTGGAGGCCAAGTCGATCGTCTACACCGACGTGGTCATCACCGCGAACGACGGCGTCGGGAAGCCGCTCAAGCTGAAGCGGACCTACGAGAAGTACGAGCTGACCAAGGGCGGGAAGGCCGCGGACGGGCCGCCGCTCAACGCCGCCATCCTGATCGAGAAGAAGAACGGGAAGTACACGGCCACGGCCGAGCAGCCGCTCGACCCCATCTTCTCCGCGAAGCTGACCGCCGAGTTCGACCGCGACGGGGGCATGGGGATCGATCGTCTGCTCCCCGGCAAGCCGGTCAAGGCCGGCGACACCTGGAAGGTGGACGTGTCCAAGCTCCCGGGGATCTCCGGCGACGGGCTGACCATCGACGCCGAGAAGAGCGAACTCACCGGCAAGCTGCTCAAGACGTTCGAGAAGGGCGGGAAGCAGCTCGGCGAGCTGGAGTACACCGGCACCATCGCGCTCAAGAGCCTCGGGGCGAAGTCGCCGGTGAAGCTCAAGGACGGGAGCCTCATGAAGTTGAAGATGACCGGCGAGGCGTGCATCGACGGGACCGACCCGTCGAACCGCATGACCGGGACGCTCACAATCAAGATGGAAGGGGAGGGCGGCGGGGTCACGCTCAGCCTGACCGCCGACGGGACCATCGCGTCGAGCGAGGAGCTGCTCCCGAAGAAGTGACCGCACCCCCGGCGGACCCCGTGGCGGCCCCCGAGTGCTCGGGGGCCGTTGCGCGTTATGGGGCCTCATTTCGCGCCGCGGTTGCCAACTTCAGCCCGTGCCGTACTGTAACACGCGACGGGTGCCCGTGGGTCGTTCGACCGCACGGGCCGAAGAGGGAAGCCGGTGAGAATCCGGCGCAGGGCCGCTGCTGTGTTCGGCCAGAGTGCGGGCGAAACGCCACTGCGGGCAACCGCGGGAAGGCCGCCCGGACTCGTCAGGAGCCGAGAGCCAGAAGACCTGCCCGTCACTTTCGCGGCGCGAGCCGCTTGTCGTTCGGGGCCTCGTACCCAGGCCGCGGGCGGGCCGGTCCCGTATTGCGCTGCGCCCGCAGCCAGCCGCCCCGTTCCGTACCTCGGTCGCGCCCCGACTCACCCGTCCGACCCGACGGGCAGGAGCGCAGTTCGATGGTTCGGTTCAGTTCAACATGGGCACGGGGCACACGTCGCGGGTTCACGCTGATCGAGTTACTGGTGGTGATCGCGATCATCGCCGTGCTGATCGGCCTGCTGCTGCCGGCGGTGCAGAAGGTGCGGATGGCCGCGGCCCGCATGAAGGGGCAGAGCAACCTCAAGCAGCTCACGCTGGCGCTGCACAACTACGAGTCGGCGCTGGGTCGGTTCCCCCCGCACACCGATTCGGCGGTCACGTGGCCCAACGGCCGCAACTGGTTCGGATCGACCGTGACCAACACGATGTCGCCGTACAACGTCCTCTCGACGGACGCGGCGGGCGGGTTGCTGACGCCGTACTACGAAAACAACGTGCGCGTAAACAACTGCCCGATGTTCGAGTCGTACCCGATCACCAAGGTGTACAACGGGCTGACCGCGGGGTACGCCTACAACCGGCACATCACCAACGAGCCCGGTCCGTTCAGCGGCAAGAAGTTCGGCGACTTTCAGGCGACGTCGGCGACGATCGCCTTCGCCGAGATCGTTCTGCTGAAAAAAAGCGGGGTGATTGAAGAGCCGCTCGGCGGGTACTTCGGCTCGCCGTACGTGACGAACAAGGCGATTACCTCGTCCGCCGTGACGGCAGCGCAGTTCCGCTTCGCCGGCGTCGGCAACGTGTCGTTCCTCGACGGACACGTCGAAACGCGAACGCCCGTCGATGCGGACGTGTCTGCGTTCACGGGGGATTGGGCGGCCGCGAAGGCCAAGTTCTCGCTCGGGTTCCTGACGAGCAACGCGACTGAGTACACGGGGCAGTGACGCGAGCGGGCCGGCGGAGCGCACCTCCGCCGGCCGGTTCGGTCAGTTCGCCTTCTTCTTGGGCAACCCGATCGCTGCCCCGGGCGGGTCGATCTCCGGGACCTTCAGCGAGGTGCGGAGCTGCACCAGTTCTTCCTCCAGTTCCTTCTGGACCTTGGCGTAGTCCTTCTTGTCGTACACGCTGGTCAGTTCCTGCGGGTCGGTCTTCAGGTCGAACAGTTCCCAATAGTCGCCGGGCGTCTCGTAGAAGTGGATCAGCTTGTACCGGTCCGTGACGACGGCGTAGTGCCGGCGGACCGCGTGCGGGCCGGGGTACTCGTAGTAGTGGTAGTAGAAGCTGGTTCGCCAGTCGGCCGGCGTGGCCCCCTTCAGCAGCGGGACGAGGCTGCGGCCCTGCATTTCGGCCGGAACCGGCACCCCGGCGGCCTCGAGGAACGTCTCGGCGAAGTCGACGTTGCTGACGATGTTCGCGTTCACGCTGCCGGGCTTGGCGACGCCCGGCCACCGCACCAGCAGCGGGGTCCGCAGCGACTCCTCGAAGACCCACCGCTTGTCGAACCACCCGTGCTCGCCCAGGTAGAACCCCTGGTCCGAGGCGTAGACGACGATGGTGTTGTCCGCGAGCCCCTCCTTGTCCAGGTAGTCGAGCACCCTGCCGACGCTCTCGTCCACGCCCTTGATGCACCCCAGGTAGTCGTGCATGTACCGGTTGTACTTCCACCGGACGAGGTCCTTGCCCTCCAGCTTCGCCTCGCGGAACTCCTTGTTCCGCGGCTCGTAGTACGCGTCCCACTCCTTCTTCTGCTCGGGGGTCAGGGCACCGGGGGTGACGAGCTTCGAGTCGCGCAGCGTCATCGTCCTGGCGATGGTCATGTCCTGCGCCTTCTCGGCGGCCCCGCGGCCGGCGTAGTCGTCGAACAGCGTCTCCGGCTCCGGGTACTTGCGGTCCTTGTCGTGGCCCAGGTGCCGCAGCGCCGGCTCCCACTCGCGGTGCGGGGCCTTGTGCTGGCACATCAGCACGAACGGCTTGTTCTTGTCGCGGCCCTTGAGCCAGTCGAGCGACAGGTCGGTGATGACGTCGGTGACGTACCCGGCGTGCTTCACCGGCTTGCCGTTGTCGTTCATCGGCGGGTTGTAGTACGCCCCCTGGCCCGGGAGGATGTGCCAGTAGTCGAACCCGGTCGGCTCGGAGACGAGGTGCCACTTGCCGACGATCGCGGTCTGGTAGCCGGCCTTCTGGAGCAGCTTCGGGAACGTGACCTGCGAGCCGTCGAACTTGTTGTTCGTGTTGTTGAAGAACCCGTTCGCGTGGCTGTACTTCCCGGTCAGCACGGTGGCCCGGCTCGGCCCGCAGATCGAGTTCGGCACCAGGCACCGGTCGAACCGCATGCCGCCGGTCGCGAGGCGGTCGATGTTCGGCGTCTCGATCAGCTTCCGCGGGTTGCCGTAGGCGCTGATCGCCTGGTAGGCGTGGTCGTCGGAGAAGACGAACACGATGTTCGGTTGCTTCGCCTTGGGCGCGTCGGCGGCGAACGACGCACCGCCCCCGAGGAGCAGCGCGAGGGCCGCGAGGCAGCAGCGTGTTTGCATGTGAGAGCCACAAAGTGAGGAGGGATGGGTACTGGGTTCGGCCGGTCGCGGCGCTGCATTCCAACGCAGCGCCGCACGGGCATTCGGTCACTTCGCGAGCAGTTCGCGGCCGAGGTCGGCGGCCTTCTTCAGCGCGTCGGGGAGCTTGCTCGCGTCCTTGCCGCCGGCCTGGGCCATGTCCGGCTTACCGCCGCCGCTGCCGCCGATGATCGTCGCGACCTGCTTCACGATGTCGCCGGACTTCATGCCCTTCTTGACGAGGTCGTTCGTCAGCGCTGCGATCAACGGCACCTTGCCCTCGTCTTCGGTCCAGCCGAACACGACGAACGCCGACGGGTTCTTCTGGCGGATGCGGTCGATCTGCGTGCGGACCGCGTCGACGCTCGTCCCCGCGGGGAGCTGGCTCACGATCAGCTTCGCCCCGCCGACCGTCGGCGCGTCCGCGATGACCGTGTCGATCACCGTGGTGAGTTGCGCCGCCTCGGCCCTCTTCAACTGCGCCTGGAGCTTCTTCACCTCGTCCTGCAGCACCGCGACGCGCCTCGGCAGCTCCTCGACGTGGCACTGGAACGTGCCCGCGAGTTCGTCGCACACGGCGCTGCGGTTCTGGACGTCGTCGTAGGCCGGCTTGCCGGTCACGGCGGTGATGCGGCGGATGCCCTTCGCCACCCCCTCCTGCGACAGAATCTTGAAGTACCCGATTAAACCCGTCCGCGGCATGTGGGTTCCGCCGCAGAACTCGACCGACTCGTCGTGCGTAAGCTTGTCAGGCGACTCGGCCCCGATCATCACCACCCGCACCGGGTCCGGGTACTTCTCGCCGAACACCGCCCGCACCCCCGGAAGTTCCTTCGCCTGCGCGAGCGGCATCTCGACGGCCGTGACGGGCTGGTCCATCACGACCTGCCGGTTCACGCGCCGCTCGATCTCGCGGAGCTGCTCGGGCGCGATCGGCTTGTCGTGGCTGAAGTCGAACCGCGTCTTCGCCTCGTCCACGAGCGAGCCCTTCTGCTCGACGTGCGACCCGAGGATCTGCCGCAGCGCCAGGTTGAGCAGGTGCGTGGCAGTGTGGTTCCGCATCACGTCGAGGCGGCGGATCGTGCCCTGGATCAGTTCGACGGTGTCGCCGACGGCCAGCTCGCCGTCGTGGAGGATGCCGACGTGCAGCACCGTCTCGCCGAGGCGCTGCGTGTCGGTGACCTCGAAGTCGGCCCCCGCGGCCGTGCGGACCGTGCCCGTGTCGCCGACCTGCCCGCCCTGCTCGCCGTAGAAGTTCGTGCGGTCGAGGAGCAGCGCGACCTCGTCGCCGGCCGCGACCGTGCCGCTGGTCGCGACCTCGTGGTCCTTCACCCAGCCGAGCACCTTCGCGGAGACCGGCACGAACTGGAACTTCGGCGAGTCGTCGGTCCTCGGCAGGTCGCCCTTCACGGCCGTGACCGCGAACTTCTTTCCGCCCTCGGCGGACTTCTTCTGGGCGACCTCCATCGCCTTCTCGAAGCCGGCCACGTCGACCGTCAGCCCCTGCTCCTGGGCCATCTGCTGCGTGATGTCGATGATGACGCCGTAGGTGTCGTGGAGCTTGAACGCCTCGTCGCCGCTGACGACCGTGCGGCCGGTCTTGGCCATCTCGGTGGTGATCTTCTCGAACAGCTTGATGCCGCGCTTCAGCGTGCGGAGGAACGCGGCTTCTTCGTCGTAGATCAGGTCGCTGACGCGCTGGGCGTTGTTCTTCAACTCCGGGAACGCAGAGCTGAAGTTCTCCACGACCGTCGAGACGAGCCGGTACAGGAACGGTTCGGTGGTGCCGAGCACCTGCACGCCGTAGCGCTCGGCGCGGCGGAGAATGCGCTTCAGGACGTAGTCGCGGCCGAGGTTGCCGATCACGGCCCCGTCGGTGAGCGCGAACGTGAGCGTGCGGATGTGGTCGCCGATGACGCGGTACGCCGTGTCCTTCAGGTCTTCGAGCACGCCCGTGTACGCGGGGGCACCCGTGACCTTCTGGACGGCCTCGAAGATCGGCGTGAACACGTCCGTGTCGTAGTTGCTGCTCTTGCCCTGTAGCACCGAGCAGATGCGCTCGAAGCCCATGCCCGTGTCGACGTGCTGGGCCGGCAGCGGCGTGAGGCTCTGGTCCTCGTTGCGGTTGAACTGGATGAACACGAGGTTCCAGATCTCGATGACCTTGTCCGTGCCGCCGTTGACGAGCGGGCCGCCGGTCTTGTCGGGCGTGCGGTCGATGTGGACCTCGGTACACGGCCCGCACGGGCCGGTGTTCCCCATCTCCCAGAAGTTGTCCTTCTTGTTCCCGAGGTGGATCTGTGCTTCGGGGACGCCGACGGCCTTCCAGAACCCCGCGGCCTCGTCGTCGCGGGGGATGCCGTTGGCCGGGTCGCCCTCGAACACGGTGACGTGCAGCCGCGTCTTGTCGAGCTTCCAGACCTCGGTGAGGAGTTCCCAGGCCCAGGCGATGGCGTCCTTCTTGAAGTAATCGCCGAAGCTCCAGTTCCCGAGCATCTCGAAGAACGTGTGGTGGTACGTGTCCTTGCCGACGTCGTCGAGGTCGTTGTGCTTGCCGCCGGCCCGGATGCACTTCTGCGTGTTGGCGACCCGCTTGACCGGCGGCTTCTCGGTGCCGAGGAAGTACGGCTTGAACTGGTTCATGCCGGCGTTGGCGAACAGCAGCGTCGGGTCGTCGTGCGGCACCACGGGCGACGAGGCGACGTTGGCGTGCCCGTACTTCTTGCAGAAGAAGTCGACGAACTGCTGGCGGATCTCGGTCGAGGTCGGACCGACGCACTGAATCTCAGTCGAGGAGGGCATGTCTGGGTCCCGAATATTGGCGAGCCGGGGCGCGTGCGGCCCCGGGGTCCGTTACCGGGAAGGACACGGAATTGCCCGGAAAGTTCAAGGGGTAGGGCACCGGTGGGCGCCGGTTCGGGGATTCGGGCCGGTTGGCGGTGGCGAACGGGCACCGCGTGCGATACGGTGACACCGTTTATCGTGTGAGTTCGCCCCGGAGCCGGAAAATGGCACGCGACCGTTATGACGACCCTCGGCCGTGGGACCGCGACGACGACCACAACGACGATCGGGGCCGCGGCCGCGGCCGCCAGGGCGACTGGGAGGCGCAGGACGACGACGGGTACGACCCGCGGCCCGCGGCCCCACCGCCCAACAACATGGCGCTCGCCGTGTTCACCACCCTCTGCTGCTGCACCCCCGGCGGCGTGGTGGCGATCGTGTACGCGTCTCAGGTCAGCTCGAAGTGGGCTCTCGGGGACTACGCGGGTGCCCAGCAATCGGCCGCGAACGCAAAAATGTGGTGCTGGGTGTCGATCATCCTCGGATTCGCGATCGGCCTCGCGAGCGCCGTCCTCCAGATCATGGCCGAACAGCAGCAGGCCGGCGGGATCCGTGGTTGAGCCGCGGGTCCGGGTCGGCCGGCCGCACCGGTGGGTGCGGGTGGCCCTGGTGGCGCTCGGACTGTGCGCCCTCGGCGGGGCGGGGTACCTAGTCGCGGTCACGCCGCCGACGGCGGACAGCCTGTACCCGAAGTGCGTGCTCTACCAAGCAACGGGTCTCCACTGCCCCGGCTGCGGCACCGGGCGGGCGGCGCACGCCGTCCTGAACGGGCGACTGGTCGGGGCAGCAGGGTTCAACCCGTTCGCCACGCTTGCGGTGCCGGTCCTGTTCGTGCTTGCCGTTCGACGGGCGGTGCTGTGGGTCAGGGGCTCGGACCGGCTACGGGCTCGCCGCTCGTCCCGGTGGGGCTGGGGGGTGTTGGCCGTTGTTGTCGCGTTCTGGGTGCTGCGGAACGTACCGGCGTACCCGTTCACGCTCCTGGCCCCGCCCGGCGAGTGACGGCGGCGTACACGTCGCGAAGTGCAACGCCCTGCTCGCGGGCGACGCGGGCGCAGTCGTCGTACTCGGGGGTGACGATCGCGAAGCCGTCGGCGCGCCAGCCCCGCTTCGCCTTCACCGGCCCCCACGGCGTCTCGACCGTGACGGCCTCGCGGCGGAGCTTCGAGCGCGCCGCGGTGTGCCGGCGGACGCCGAACGTGCCGGTCTCGCGGAACAAGATCGCTTCGAGTTCGGGCACCGCCGCGGGCTCGCAGATCACCGACACGAGGACCCCCGGCCGGCCCTTCTTCATCTGAACCTGTGCGACGAACACGTCGAGCGCCCCGGCCGCGAACAGCCGCTCCGTGCAATACCCCACGATCTCCGCCGGCACGTCATCGAGGTTGGTTTCGAGAACGGCGACAGTATCTGACTCGGGCGAGCCGGGAGCGTGAGCGGCCGGAGCCGCGTGGCCCACCATCAGCCGCAGGATGTTCGGGCGGTCCAAGAAGTCCTTCGTCCCGGCCCCGTGGCCGATCTTCTCGACGACCATCGCCGGCGACGCGGTGTACTCGGTCACCACCGACGTGAGGATGGCGGCCCCGGTCGGCGTGGTCAGCTCGAACTCGACCTTCGACGGGGCGAGCGGGACGCCCTTGAGGAGCTGGAGCGTGCCGGGCGTCGGCACGGGCATGATGCCGTGGGCGGCCTTCACGGTGCCGGTGCCGGTGGGCACTGGCGAACTCGTGAACCGCTCGACGCCGAGCAGGTCGAGGCCGACGGCCGCGCCGACGATGTCCGCGATGCTGTCGAGCGCGCCGACCTCGTGGAAGTGGACGCGCTCCAGCGGCATCCCGTGCGCCGCCGCCTCGGCCTCGGCGATCGTCTGGAATATCCGGCCGGCCAACTCGCGCTGCTTCGGGGTGACCGCGGCGCGTTCGAGGATCGCGAGGATGTCCGGCAGGAACCGGTAGTCCTCCTGGTCGGCGGCGATGACGTTCGCCTTGGTCGCGGCGAACCCGCACCGCTTCACCCGCTCGACTTCGAGGGTGATCGGGAGCCCGAGCGACCCGAGGGCGGCGTGGATCGCGTCGGCCGGAACCCCCGCGTCGAGTACCGCCCCCAGTACCATGTCGCCGCTAACGCCGCTGAAGCAGTCGAAGTGCGCAACTTGCACGATGGTCCCCTGAACGTCACCAGCGTCACCCGGACCGGGCGGGTCACGCCCCGTTTTCGCCGATGTCCTTCACGAGCGACCGGGCGACCTTGAACGCCATGCGGACGCTCATCGCCCGGCCCTCGATCTGGTCCGGCGTGAACGGCCGGGCCGGGTCGGCCTTCGCCAGGCCCGCGAGGTCCAGGGTGAGCGGGAGCAACTTCATGAACTCGGTCATGCGGTTCTGCTTGACCTCGGCGCTGACGGGTTCCACGGCGGTGCCCTCGGTGCTTGGCGAACGTGCGACGTGAGTTCGCCACGTCTTGTAGCCTACCGCCGCGACCGAACGATGTCACGCGGGCCGGCCCAGAAACGAACGAACCACCCCGGTTTTCGGGGTGGTCCGAACACGCGCGCCGGCGGTCACTCCTGCTTCTTGAACTTCTCCTTGAGTTCCTTGAGCTTCTCGGGGTCGATCTTCCCCTTGCCGCCGCCGAACTTGCCGCCGAACTTCTCCTTGAGTTCCTTGAGCTTCTCGGGGTCGAGGTTCTTGAGCTTCTCCTGGAACTCCTTGGCCTTTTCGGGGTCGAACTTTCCCTTGCCCCCGAACTTGCCCCCGCCGAACTTCCCCTTGCCGCCCTCGCCGGGCTTCTTGTCGCCGGCGTTGCGGGGGGCCGGAGCCTCCTCGGCCGCCTCGGCATACAGTGTCACAGAGCACGCGAACGCGAACAGCATCGTGGCGACGGCGGTCCGAAGCATCTGAAGTCTCCGTTGTCGGTGGTGCGGGGCACACCTCGCTAAACCCCGATCCCGCGGGCGGAGGACTGCTCCGGCCGTGAGAAATTGGTGAGAGCTTTCCCCCAGGTGAGACTCGAGAGATGCCCGACCTGTCCGTGACGCTCGGCCGCCTGACGCTCCGCAACCCCGTTCTCGTGGCCTCGGGCACGTTCGGGTACGCCCGGGAGATGACGCACTTCGTGGACTTCGCGAAGCTCGGCGGCGTCGTCCCCAAGACGGTGACGCAGGCCCCGCGGGCCGGCAACGCGCCGCCGCGGACGGTCGAAACCGCGTCCGGCATGCTCAACGCCATCGGCCTCGACAACGACGGCCTCGAACACTTTCTGGGCCACCACCTGCCGTACCTGCGCACGCTCCCGACCGCGGCCATCGGCAACATCGCCGGGAAGACCGAGGAGGAGTTCGTCGCGATGGCGGCCCGCGTCGCCGAGGCGGGGCAGGGGCTCGCGGGGCTGGAACTGAACCTGTCGTGCCCGAACGTGTCCGGCGGGCTCGACTTCGCGACCGACCCCGAGGTGACGAAGCGCATCGTGCGAAGGTGCCGCGACGCGTGCCCCAACATACCGTTGCTCGCGAAGCTGACGCCGAACGTCACCGACATCACCCTGATCGCGAGGGCCGCGGCCGACGGCGGTGCGGACGCGGTGAGTGCGGTGAACACGTTCGTCGGGATGGCCGTGGACTGGCGGCGGCGGAAGCCGATCCTGGGTAACGTGACCGGCGGGCTGAGCGGCCCGGCGATCAAGCCGCTCGCTCTGCGGGCCGTGTGGCGCATCGCGAAGCTGAAGGCGGTCCCGATCGTCGCCGTGGGCGGCATCGCAACGCTCGACGACGCGATGGACTTCCTCGTCGCCGGCGCGAGTGCGGTCCAGGTCGGCACGGCAAACTTCTACGACCCGACCGCGAGCGTGCGGATCGCCGAAGCGCTGCCCGACGCGCTGCGGCTCCTCGGGGCCGAGCGGGTCTCCGACATTATCGGCACGCTCAACGCCTGACGCCGCGGGTGAGCGTGAGGCGCATCACCTGCGGGTTGCACCGGAACCGGAGCGGCTCCTTCCCGCTGAGCCCGCGGTTCACCACCATCACCGTTCCGGCGCGCTCGAACACCCCCTGGTCGAACCGCCGGCTGTACACGCTCGGCACGAAGATCGACCCGATCACCGGCACGCGGATCCCGCCGCCGTGGACGTGCCCGCACAGCATCAGATCGATCTGGTTTGCGACGCCCCAGTAGAAGTTGTCCGGCGTGTGGCTCAGGCAAAGACGGAACAGCTCCGCGGGCGTGCCGGTGAGGTCCGGCGGCGGCACGAACCACGGCCCCTCGTGACCCACGACAACGCACGGCACCCCGCGGACCGTCACGGTTTGCCACCCGTTTCCCACAACGGCGTACCCCGCGTCGGTCAGTGCGGCGCGAACCTGCTGCGGGTGGTGGTGCTTGTCGTGGTTGCCGAGAATCGCGAGCTTCACCCCTGTCGCCGAGAGCCGCCCGAGCACCGGGCCGATCCATTCGCGGTGCGTGTCGGTATCGACGTAGTCGCCGATGAGACAGACGAGGTCGGGCGTCGGGCCGGTCAGGATGTCGTCGACGACGCGGTCGAAGAACAGCCGCGACGGCGTGCCGTGGAAGTGGACGTCGCTCACGACGAGGATCGTCAGCCCCTCCCACTCGGGCGGCAGGTCGGGCAGGGCGAGCGTCGATTCGGTGAAGTCCACGCGGAAGATCTGGTTGCCCGGGAGCCGCGCGACGTAGGGCATCTTCCCATCACCGATGAGCGGCTCGCCGCACTCGGCCCACAGGTCGCGCGTGCGGGTCGTTTCGGAGACGAGGCACGCCGGCGGCTTGCGGACGAACCGCAGCACGGTGATCGCGGGGAAGACGAGCCCCCCGACCACGAGGCACACGCCGACGTAGCCGAACCCGAGCGCGTCGGTGGGGTCGGGCCACGCGGGCCGCGACGCGAGCAGACCGTCGATGAACGTGAACGGGTGCGTGAGCAGCCACCAGCACATCTGGAGGAACGCGAGGATGACCACCGCCGTGACGAGCCGCCACGCCTTGAGGAACGGTTTCGGGAGCGGGCGGCCGAACAGGTTGCTGAGGAGCACTGTCCAGATGCAGGCATGACCGACCCACGCGACCGCGGCGACCACGAACAGAAGGGGTGTTCCCGTCATACGAGCATGGTACGGCCGCCGGCCCGCGGCGGCACTCAGCCGCGGATGATCTCGGCCATGCACTCGGCGAGCTTCTCGGGGGTGCAGACCAGCACGTCCATGCCGACCTTCTTGAGCTTCGTTGCGGTCGGCTTGTTGTAGAACGGCCGCGCGTCGTACCCCAGGGCCGCGAGGCCGATCAGCCGTACCCCGCAGTCGCCGAGGTACTTCACCTGGTCGACCATCGCCTTCTCCGCGGGGCCGTCGCCCTCGTAGAAGTCGCTGATGAGCACGAGGATGGTGCGGGCCGGCTGGCGGATCAGGTTCGTCGCGTACTTGAGCGCCAGGGCGGTGTCGTTGCCGCCGCCGAGTTGCACCTTCATCAGCACGTCCACCGGCTGGCCGAGCTTGTCGGAGAGGTCCACGACGCGGGTGTCGTACAGGACGAGCGACGTCTTCATCGCGGGGAGTTCCGCGAAGATCGACGCCATGATCGCCGAGAACACCGTGCTTTCCAGCATCGAGCCCGACTGATCGACGACGACCACGATGTGCCACGGCTTCTTCTTCCGCTCGGCGGCGTAAAAGAACACGCGGTCCACCAGGAGCTTGCCGGACTCGCGGTCGAAGTTCTTGAGGTTCTGGCGGAGCGTGGTCTTCACGTCGAGGTTGCGGAACACCTTCCGCGGCGAGTGCCGGTCCTTGCGGATAGCGCCGATGATCGTCTGCTCGACCTGCACCTGCATCTTCCGCTTCAGCTCCTCCACGACCTGATCGATGATCTTGCGGGCCAGCACGCGGGTCTTCGGGTTCATCAGGTCGCGGTGCGTCATCAGGGTCTTGGCGAGTTCCAGACTCGGCTCGATCTTCTCCAGCAGTTCGGGCTTCTCCAGCAACTCGGCGATGCCGCGGCGGCGCACGAGTTCCTTCTGCATGACCTCCTTCGACTGGTTGGGGAACAGTTCGTTCACCCCCTCCACCCACTCGGGAACGGTGAGCCCCTCCGACTCGCCGCCGGCCCCGCGCTCCCCGTGCCGCCGGCGGTTGGGCTTCCCCTTGCCGCCCTCGTCGAACAGGAACCCGACGAGTTGCTCGACGCGCTCGGCGTCGCCGTCGCCCGCGCAGGTGATCCCCTGCTGCTCGGCGACCTTACCGAGGACGAGACGCCACCGGGCGAGCGTGTGCGGATCGTTCATGGAAGATTCACCCAAGAGGATTAACCACAGAGGCACGGAGACACAGAGAAAACCAAAGGAGGATTGCTTCAATCACTGACGTTCACCTGGCTTCTCTGTGTCTCTGTGTCTCTGTGGTTAGATCGGATGCTTACAGTGGCCAGACCTTCAGGGTGGTGGCGACGGCCGAGTCGAGGCGCGCGACGAGCGCCGTGGCGCTCAGGCCGCCGGGCATCGCGGTGACCTCTTCGTGGCCCCCGAGGCCGTAGCGCTTGGCGACCGTGCCCGCGAGCGACTCCTTCTGCGAGCGGCCAAGTCGCTCGATGGCGGCCCGCAGGCGGGGGAGCATGACGAGGAACGACTCCCAGTCGGCGGCCTTCAATAACTCGTCCACCGCACCGACGAGCGCCTCGGCCCCGAGCATCACGGACGTCCGCGACACCGCGAGCATGCCGTCGAGCAGGTCTCCCGCGGTTACCATCACGGACGGTGCGGCGCGAGCCAACCCCGACACTTCCGCGGCGAGCGCCTCGGCCGGCAATTCGCGGATCTCGCAAAGCAAGCCGAGGAACGCGCCCCGAAGGAACGGCACCGTGGACACGCCCGCTGCGGTCCGTGCCGCCTCCGCGAACAGCGAGCGGTCGAACCGGGCCTTCTCGGCTCGCTGCACCACCTCGGCGACCGAAATCAGTGAATCGACCACGTGCTGCTGCTCCTGCTCCGGGGCGCTCGCGGCGTCGGGGAGCGCGAAGCACGCGCGGTCGTAGCAGCGGGTGAGCAGGTCATCGAGCGTGTCGCGGCGCAGCCCGCGGAACGCGGCGAACTGGTCGAGGTGCCCGAGGTGCTGGAGCGCGACGGCCTGCGACACGAACGACGGGTCGGCGTCGATCGCGGCCCCGGAGGCGTCGGCCGCCGACTGCACGAGGTCGGGCACGTCCATGTTGACCGCTTCGACCAACTGCTCGCACGTCTTGCCCGCATGCGTGCCGACCTTCGCCATCTCCTCCTGGAGCCGCCCGAGTGCGGCCGCCTCGACGGTGTCGCCGTACAGGTTCTGCTCGATCAGGTGCGGCTCGGTCTTCGGGTCCCACTTGAGCTGCCAGTCCTCGCGGAACAGCGTGCCCGAGAAGTCGCCGCCGGCGCTGGTCATCGCGGCGAACGGCACCTTGAGGAACGCGACGCGGTGCAGGAACGCCGACCGCCGCGCCGCGAGCGGTTCGCGCTTGTCGAGTTTCAGCGCGAGCTTCTTTTCCTTGCCGAGCACCTCGCCCAGGTCGAGGTCCGCGAGTTGCGTGTGGAAGTCGTTGACGATCGGCAGCCGGCCGAGCTTCGCGGTGACCTTCCCGATGCGGGTGCCGACGCCGGCCGCGTCCATCGCCGCGAGGAGCTTCGTGCCCTCCTCGGCCGGGTTCCCCTTGCAGCAGCAGGTGACGAGCGCGTCGTGTACGTCGTCGAGCGTCGGGTGTGCGCGGCCGCGGAGCCGGGCGAGCATCCCGGCGTGGTGCGTGATCGCGATGGCGTCGGCCGTCGAGAGCGGATCGCCGGCCTTCCGCACCTGCCGCAGCACCGTGATGGCGTGGTCCAGCGCGACGTCACCGGCGCGGCCCGCCAACGTGAGGTCGTAGCACGTCTGGTAGAACTGCGGGGCGCGGTTCCCGGCCCCGTAGCCGGACATCTCCGAGATGCGGAAGTACGAGTACGGAACGACCGTGGTGTACACCGTTCCGTCGGGGCAGGGCGGGGGCGCGACGCGGTCGCTGCGGTCGAGGAACAGGTGGAACCCGCCGCACACGACCATCGCCTGCTCGGGCTTCAGCTTCTTCGCGGCGAGCGTCTCGCGGATCACCTTGAGGAAGTGCCGCTCGCGCTCGACGGTGCCTTCGAGTTGCTCGGCGGCGTGGTCCGAGGTCATGCGGGCGGCGCAGCAGAACGTCGCGAGTTCGCGGCGGAACGCTTCGTGGTCCGTGTCGTGCGGGTTCTCGAACAGCGAGTCCCACGCCTCGTCCCACGACTTGTACCCCGCGGCCTCGGCGAGGTGCCGGTAGAAGCCGGACGTGGTGATGAGCCGGTCCTCGGTCGGCTCGGGCGGCGGAGCCCCCTCGCCCTCGCCCTGCGGCTTGATGAGCGCGTGGTGCGGCAGGTCGATGAACACGACCTCGGCCCCAAGTTCGGCGGCGGCCTTCATCGCGACGTACTCGGGCGAGTACGGCACGAGCGGGTACCACACCGCGAACCGTGCGGGGATGTCTGCGGCGGCGCTGGAAACGCCGTTCAGGCCGAGAACGTTGTTGTCGTCGCGGTACGACGAGTAGATGGCGACCGGCGGGGCAGTCGCGCTGTCCGTGATGAACGGCACGAGGTGGTTCGCCTCGTGCGGTCCCTCGATGAAGATCACTTTCGGCTCGCGGGCCGCGATCGCGGCGCGGACGTGCCGGGCGGTGTTCGGCGAGTGGTGCCGCACCGGGAACCAGTGCAGCGCATCGGCCAGCACGGCCTCGACGCGCCGACCGACCTCGGCGGCGTCCAACCCGGCGTCGCGAAGGGTACTCTTGGTCATGATCGCGTTTTCTCATTGATTCCGGACAACACCCCCACCCCACCTCCGGAATCAATTTTTGAACTCCGGAACCATATTAACCGTCCGGAAGAAAGTTCGTTAGATTAACGCTTCCGCGCGTTTGGCCGCCGCAACTTCTTCAATGAACTTCTGTTGTGCCGCTGAGGTGCCAGCGGACGACGCCAGTCGAGCGCCTGGGCGGCTCCTCAAATCCCTCCCACCGGAAACCCGGCCGACGCTCACAATTGTTCGACGAGCGCCTCGTGGAAGTCCTTCCAGCTCTTGTCCTTCGCGGCGCGCTTCTTGGCGACGAGCGTCGCGTACTCCTTGAGCGCGACCTTGTCCTCCTGGTCCTCCTTCACGACGGCACCGACCATGTTGCGGGCGATGTCCGCGGGGCCGACCTCGCCGGCCCCGAAGAACCGCGAGTGCAGCGCCGCGTCGAGCGCGACGCCGATCGCCTCGGCGGTGGACATCGGCGTGCTCGGTTTCTTGAGGCTCACCCCGTCGGTCGATTTGCCGTTGCGGATCTCGCGGAACACCGTGGCGAGCAACTCGATCACCGACGGGCTGAGTTTCATGGGAAGGTTGTACCGCTCCAGCAACTCGGCCGAGCGCTGCTGCACGAGCTTCACCTCGGTCTTCTGGTCGCCGATGATGGGGATGTAGACGTAGTTGAACCGGCGCTTGAGTGCGGCCGACAGCTCGTTCACGCCCTGGTCGCGGGTGTTCGCGGTGGCGATGACATTGAACCCCGGCTTCGCGAACACCATGTTGTCGTTCGGCAGTTCCGGCACCGCGACCGCCTTGTCGGACAGGATCGAGACGAGCGAGTCCTGCACGTCGGGCACGCACCGGGTGAGTTCCTCGAACCGGAGCAGGCCGCCGGCCCGCATCGCGACCATCGTCGGCGACGGGATCATGTTCTGCGGCGTCGGCCCCTCGGCGATGACGCGGGCGATGTTCCACGAATACTTGACGTGCTCCTCGGTGGTGCCGGCGGTGCCCTGGATCGTGAGCAGCGACGTTCCGCACACCGCGGCCGCGAGGTGCTCGGACAGCCAGCTCTTCCCGCACCCCGGCTCGCCGACGAGCAGCAGCGCCCGCTCCGACGCGAGCGTCACAATGGCGCGCTCGACGATGCCGTCGTCGCCGAAGAACTTCCGCGTGATCGGCACCTCGGTCGTCTTGCCGCTGATCGTCGCCTTCAGCGTCTTTCCGCCGACGATGTACAGCAGCACCGACCGCGGCGACATCCGCCAGTTGCTCGGCGGCGCATCGGCGTCGTTCTGCCGCAGCGCTTCGAGCTGGTCGGCGTACCGCACCTCGGCCGGCTCGCGGAGAACGTCGGCTGTGGTGGACTGGGGAGCAGCGGGTGCGGGTTTCTTGGCCATTTGTTTACTGTCAGTTGCAAGTCCCCGCGTCGCGACGCGGGGCTTCGGGAAGTTAGTTGAAGTTCAGCGCCTTGAGCAGCGTGGCCTTGTTCACACTCTCTTTGGAGATCGTGACGTAGTCGGGGCCGCTCGCGGGGAAGGTCGCGAGCGGCTGGAACACCAGCCGGCACCGCTCGTAGTGCATCAGCCCGAACAGCGGCGGGCGGCCCTTCTTCAGCTTCCGCAGGTCGTCGAGACCCTTCTTGAGCGCCTTGCCCTCGACGCCCGCCCCGACAACTGCGTGCAGGGTCAGGTGCCCGGCGATAATCGGGTACGCCGTCTGACCGGGCTCGTCGCCGCTCGCCGGTGCGCCGATCTCGTAGTCGCGCAACACCACTTCTTCCTGTAGTTCGGTTTCGAGGTCGAGCGGGCCGGCGGCGTGCTTCTCCAGTCGCGCGAGCGCGCCGTCGGGCGACCACGCTAGGAACCGGCCCCAGTCCGCGAACGGCTTATTCAGTGTGACGGTGCTCGCCTCGGTCAGCGACAGCCGTGCGAACTCCGCGTCATCGCCCGACACGGTGGCGCTCGTGACCGTGATCGACTTGCGTTCGAGAAGTGCGGTGAGCGCGAACTTCTGCTTCTGCGGCAGGTGCAGGAACCCCTCAGGCGGAATGTCCTGGCCCGGCTTCACGGGGAACACCGCGGACCAACTGAGCCGCTGACCGGCCGCCACCGGCCCCGCGGCCGCGACCGCCCGGAGGCGGAAGTCGAAGATCACCACCGACGCGGTGACCTTCTTGGCGACCCCGAGGCACACGACCTCGACCGCGGTGACCGGGCGGGCCGGCGGGGTCCAGTTCAGCCGATCGAACAGCGCCTCGTCGCCGACCTGGAGGGCGTGGGCCAGCCCCCGCGACTGGAGCCACGCCCGGTTGAGGAAGAGCGTGAGCCGGCGGCGCGAGAGGGTCGGGTCGTGCTTCGCGAAGCGGGCGAGGTCGTCCACGACGGTCCGCATGGTGCCGCCGAACCGGAGGAGCCGGAACCGGGCCGCCTCCTGGAGCGCGTTGTGGATTGTCTGCTTCGTCGCGTCCGTCGCGGTGGTGAGGCCGCCGAGCAGCAGGTCCTCGACCGCGGCGCTGAGTTGGGCGAACGTCGCCTGAAGTTTGGGGCGGTCGGCGGCGGGCGGCAGCACGGCTACTCCTCCGCGTCGGGGTCTTCGGGCGGGGTCAGGTGCGCCTTTGCGACTTCGAGCGTCAGCATCCGGTCGAACAGTCGGAACGTGGTGACCGCCCGCATGAGGGCCGGAGCGGCGGCCCGGTCGCCGTCCTTCACCGCGTCGAGCAGCGTGCCGACCTTCTCCGCGAGGTGCTCGGCCCCGGCGGTGCGGAACTCGTCGCGGAGCGCCGCGAGCTTGGCGATCTCGGTCGCGCCGGCGGACCGCACCCCGCGAACGACGAGGTCGTCCATCGCGGCGTGGAGCCGGTCGAGCGCGTCGCGGAGTTCGGCGATCTCGTCCACGGCTCACGCGGAGTAAAAGTCTTCGGGGATGGTCTCGGTCGGCCGCCAGTCGACCTCGCCGGCCTGCACGCCCTTGTACTTCAGGAGCGAGTCGGCCATGTGGCTCTGCACGGTCTTGTTCCAGCGCGGCCCCTTCTTGTTCGCCGCGACGAGCCATTTGTCGGCGGTCGTCGGCTCGAACTGGCCGGCCCGCGCGAGCCCGATTACGAGGACGAGAAGGTGCTTGCACGGCTCGCCGGCGAGGCCCATGCACTGCGACATGTCCGGTGTGCAGCACGAGTAGGTGCCGTCGTCGGTGAGGACGCACGAGTACACGGTGTCGATGTCGCGCTGGCTCTTCACGATCCCACGAACGAGCGTCGGCTCGACCTCGCTGAAGATCTGGTTCCGCTCCTTCTTGAGCATGTCGAGCACCCGCTTCATGCGCCGTTCATCGATGTTCACGTGGAGCCGGGCCATCAGCCCGTTGATGTCGGAGGCGACGGCCTTCTTCCCCTTGCCGCTCAGCCGCGGGTCGGTCCCTTTGCCGGACCACAGCGCCTCGCCCGGGATGACGAACCCCGCAGGCCACTTGGTGTGTTGGTCGAACACGCACCCGCTCAATGCCGCCCCGGTCAACGCGGCGTCGGAGAAGTCGGTGCCCAGCAGGTCGGAGTCCGTGAGGTTCGTACCGGTCAGGTCGGCGGCGGCGAGGGTGGCTTTCGGGAACCCGCTCTCGCGTGCGTCGTTCCCCGCGAGTCTGGCCCCGGTGAAGTCGGACCCGTGCCCGCCGAACGACCGCATCGTCGCCCCGGTGAAATCGGCCCCGCGAAGGTTTGCGCCCTCCATCCAGGTGTCGCCGAGGTTCGCGCCGACGAACTTCGCCCCCGGCGCGTGGAGCTTGTTGAGCCGGAGGCCGCGCAAGTTGATCCCGCTCAAGTCGGCGTTCGCGAGGTCGTACTTCGCGAGCTTCGCGGTCGTTCGCTCGGCGACGGTGAGCTTGTTCCACTTCTTCACGCCGTCAGGGCCGGACCGGAGCACGGCCGCCCAGTCCACCTTCGGCTTTGGGGGCGCGCTCGGAGCGGGTTTGTTGGCCGCGGGCTTCTTCGCCGCCGCCTTCTTGGCCGGCGTCGCGGGGAGCTTCTTCGCCACGGGTGGGCCTCACATCGCGTAGAAGTCTTCGGGGATGGTTTCGGTCGGCCGCCAGTCGACCTCGCCGGCCTCGGCACCTTTGTACTGGAGGAACGTGGCCGCCATCGCGTCCTTGTCGAGCACGGCCTTCTTCGTGCGGGACGCCTGGGTCCAGTCGTGGGCCGTTGCGGGGTCGAGTTCGCCGGCCTTCGCCAGCCCGACGACCAGCACCAGCAGGTGCTTGCACGGCGACCCGCGGAGCCCCCCGCAGATGTTGAGGTTCTGCGTGCAGCAGGCGTAGCTCCCGTCGCTCGCGAGCCGGCACGAGTACACCAGGTCGGGGCTCGACTGGCTCTTCACGATGCCGACGAGGTGGTCGTCCGCGACCTTCGCGAACAGCTTGAACCGCTCGGCCCGGAGCATCGCGGTCGCCTTGTCGAGCTTTGCCGGGTCGGTGGCCCGCGCCAGCTTCGCCAGGAACTCGCCGATGTTCGCGGGCTTTGGTTTGGTCGCAGGTGCCGGTGCCGTGACGGTCGCGGCAGGAGCGGGGGCCGCCGCGGTGGGTGTTTTGGGCGTCGTTTTCTTCTTGGGTGCCTTCGCGGTTTGCTTGGCCATTTGACGACTCGCTGAGAAGGGAAGGGCGGTCGAGTTGCCGGATTATCAACCGCGGTTCGGACGGTCGCAAGCTCGGGAGCCCGGAATTTCTCGCCCTTCGGACGCGGGCCGCGGCGGTACAATTCGTGGGTCGGCCACTCACGGGAACTCCCATGTCCAGGCTCCTCGCTCTCGCACTCCTCGCCGCCGCCGCTCCGGTCGCGCCCGCCCGGCCGGCGGCCGAGCCGCCGACCGCCCCCGCACCGGCCGACGTCGGGTCCGGGGTGTACCGCGACGTGCTGCGGTCGACGGTGTGGGTCCACTCGGACCGCGGGAACGGCCGGCTCGCGACCGGCACCGGCACGCTCGTCGACAAGGGCCGCCGCCTCGTGCTGACCAACTACCACGTCGTCGGCGACGTGAAGCGAGCGACCGTGTTCTTCCCCGACTACGGGCGGGACGCGCGGGCGCTCTCCGACCGCAAGCACTACCTCGACAACGCCAACCGCCTGGGTGTCCCGGGGGACGTGGTCGAGATCGACAAGGAGGGCGACCTCGCGCTCGTCCGCATCGACAAGGTACCCGACGGCGTTCCGGCGCTGCCGCTCGCGGCCGAGAGCCCCGACCCGGGGCAGACGGTCCACTCCATCGGCAACCCCGGGAAGAGCGGGGCGCTGTGGGTCTACACGCCGGGCAAGGTGCGGCAGGTGTACAGCAAGAAGTGGCGCGCCAAGCTCGACGAGCGCACGGTGCTGACCTTCGAGGCGAAGGTGATCGAGACCGACTCCCCGACCAACCCCGGCGACAGCGGGGGGCCGCTCGTCAACGACAAGGGCCAACTCGTCGGCGTCACGCAGGGCGGGGCGCTCGACGCGCAGCTCCTCAGCACGTTCATCGACCTCTCAGAAGTGAAGCGGCTCCTCAACCGGCGCTCGGTGCAGGCGCTCCGCTCTACCGAGACGGTCGCCGCGGTCCCACAGGTCAAGGAGAAGGAGAAGGGCAAGGAGCCCGCGAAGCCGCACCGCGACGCGGCCCTCAAGAGCAAGGACGAGGCGAAGTTCTTCTCCGAGGAGGCGTTCGCCAAGGTCCAACCGGCCGCGGACAAGCTCCTGAAGGAGAAGGGGCTCGACCTCCTGATCGAGACGTACGACACGATTCCGAACCAGGACGCGGCCAAGCTCAAGGCGATGAGCGCCGCCGACCGCACGAAGGTGCTCCGCGACTTCGCCGAGGGCCGGCTCAAGACCGAGAAGATGGTCGGCCTCTACATCGTGGTGAACAAGAACCCCGGGTCGCTGTACGTCGTCCTCGCCGAAGCCGCCAGCAAGAAGCTCCCCGACGAGGTCGCGACCAAGGTGAAGCAGACGCTCCTGAAGAACCTGGGCGAGAAGAAGTTCGACGCGGGCCTCGCCGACGCGCTCAAGATCCTGCTCGACTCGCAGGGGCTCGGCGAGAAGAAGGACGAGAAGAAAGAGGACAAGAAGTGACGCCTCACGGAATCGCACTCGGCGACGACCTGATCTTCTTCAGCCGCATCTCGGGCTCGGCACGCGCCGCCGGGTTCGCGGTGCGGCAGGCGAAGTCGCCGGCCGACGCGCTGGCGCTCGCGCGGCAGTCGCCGCCGGCGTGCGTCATCGTCGATCTGCAGACCCCCGGCCTGGACCTGACGGACTTCCTCGTGCAACTCAAGGCTGCGGGTCCGGCGCTCCCGCGGGTGATCGCCTATGGGTCGCACGTCGAGGCCGAGACGCTGAAGGCGGCGCGAGCGGCCGGGTGCGACCGGGTCATGCCGAGGAGCAAGTTCGCGGCGGAGCTGGAGGGCGCGATCGCGGGGTGGCTCGCTCCGGCAGCCGCCCCTGCTGAATGAGGGCCGCCAGCCCCGAGACGTGCTTGCAGTGGCCCCACCGTAGGAACCCGAGGCACTCGCACGAGCGCTCCTCGGGCCCGCCCACACGGACGTGGTAGAGCGTGCCCATTCCGAGGCGGTGGACGGCGAACCCGCGGCCGCCGATCTCGCACGGGATCTCGCGGAACGTGTAGAACTGCGAGTCCCAACCGTTGGTGATGTAGAACACGCCGATGCCGCGCCCGTCGGGCTCGCGGGCCAGGGAAATCGTTCTCGGTCGCGGTGCCGTTTTCACCATACCGGGATTGTAGGCTCGCACGGTGCGTGCCGTTCTGAGCTTTTCGACTCCCCCGGACCGACTAAAATCGGCGGAACCACCCAGGGGCTCGCGCCATGCAGTTCGTGAAAATGCACGGGATCGGGAACGACTACGTTTACCTCGACTGCGTCCGCAACCCGCCGCCGGCCGACCCCGCAGCGCTGAGCCGGGCCGTCAGCGACCGGCACTTCGGCATCGGCTCCGACGGGCTCATCATGGTGTGCCCCAGCGAGCGGGCCGACGCGCGGATGCGGATGTTCAACGCCGACGGGTCCGAGTCCGAGATGTGCGGCAACGGGCTGCGGTGCGTGTCGAAGTTCGTGTACGACAAGGGCATCGCCCGCAAGCCCCGGCTGGCCATCGAGACGGGCCGCGGCGTGCTCACCGTGGACCTGGAACTGAAGAACGACAAGGTCAGCCGGGTCCGGGTGAACATGGGCGAGCCGATCCTCAAGGCGGCCGACATCCCCACGACGCTCCCCGGCGACCCGCCGGTGAACGCCAAGCTGAGCCTGCAGGGGGTGCGGTTCGAGGCGACGTGCGTGTCGATGGGGAACCCGCACGCGGTGTTCTTCGTCGGCGAGGACTTTTTCGTCGGCAAGCGCGACCTCGTGGCCGAGTTCGGGCCGCAGATCGAGAACCACGCCGCGTTCCCGCGGCGGGTGAACGCGCACTTCGTGCGGGTCCACTCCCGCGGCGAGGTGACGATGCGGACGTGGGAGCGGGGCAGCGGCATCACGCTGGCGTGCGGCACCGGCGCGTGCGCCGTGGGCGTGGCCGGCGTTCTGACGGGCCGCACTGACCGGAAGTTGGTCGCGCACCTGCCGGGCGGCGACCTCGAACTGCACTGGTCCGAGGCCGACAACTGCGTGTATAAGACGGGCCCGGCAACCGAGGTGTTTACCGGGGAATGGCCAGCTTGACCCCGAGACGGCAGGACGCCGGGATGAAAATTCGTGACCGCCGGATGATCGCCGTTGCGGGGCTCGTCGGCACCACCATCGTCCGCTCCCTGTCGGCGTCGCTCCGGTTCGACCACCGCTCGCTCGGCCCGGTCCCGGCCGACCCGCTCCAGCCCCCCGAGCGCGAGCCGTTCATCTACGCGCTCTGGCACGAGAACTTCCTGATTCCGATCGCCAAGTTCGGCAACCCGGGCGTCTCGGCCCTGGTGAGCCGGCACGCCGACGGGCAGCTCCTGAGTGGCCTGATCGGGGCGACGGGGATGCGCGTCGTCCACGGGTCGACGAGCCGCGGCGGCGTGGCGGCCGTGCGCGAGCTGCTGCGCGCCGACACCGGGCACCTCGCGGTCACGCCCGACGGCCCCCGCGGGCCGCGCCGCGTCGTGCAGCCCGGCATCGCGTACCTCGCCTCCCGCACCGGCCTGCGGATCGTCCCCATCGGCGTGGGCTACCGCCACCCGTGGCGGATGCGGAGCTGGGACGCGTTCGCGGTGCCGCGGCCGTTCTCCCGGGTGCGGTGCCTGTTCGGGGAGCCGCTGAGCGTGCCCCCCGGGCTACACGCCGACGCACTCGCGCCGCACGTCCTCCGGGTCCAGGGCGAACTGGACCGGCTGACCGCCGCGGCCCAGGAATGGGCCGACACCCGCCGCCTAGCCCTCCCGCCGGCCGTTCACCTTTCCCGCCACGCGGTCGTAGAACACCCCTCGCGAATCGTCGAAGACGCGAGGACCGAGCGTGCCGTCACCGGGTGAGCAGTCCACTTACGTCGTCCCGCTGCGCTACTGGGCGTGGCTCGGAACCCCGCGGGCCGTCGGGGCTCTGCTGTGGCTCGCCGCCGCCGGCGTCGGCGCGTTCTTCCTGTGGCACGCGCTCGTCTGGTTCAACGACTCCCGCAAGCTCCCCGACGAGCGGAAGCGGGCCGACGGCAACGGCGGGCACGTCCAGATCGACTTCGGCGGCCAGTGGGTGATGGGCCGCATGGTGGTCACGGGCCACGCGCGCGAGCTGTACCACCGGCAGCGGCAGTGGGAGGTGGTGCGGGCGGCGTTCCCCGTCGAGGACGAGACGCCGGTCGCCCGCGAGGACGCGCTCCGCCCCGGGTCCGAGCGGAAGTGGGCGAAGCCCGACGAGACGGTCCGGCACGACACCGACAACCTGATGTACTGGTTCATGGGCCGCGACCCGACCGAGTGGCGGGACGTTGGCGGCGCGAGCGTCGCGGCCCTCGGCCCCGACCTGTTCGGTAACCCGCTCCTGACGGCAGCGCAGGTCGGGTTCGCGGCCGACGTGGTGAAACCCGAGGTCGTCGCGAAGGTGAGCGCGCCGGCGGTCGGCGGCCCGCTGTACCCGCCGGTCCACGCATTTCTGTACGCGCCGCTCGGCCTGATCGAGCGGCCGCGGGTCGCGTACCAGGTGTTCCAGGTCATTGCGGTTCTGACGGTCCTCATGGCCGCGCGCGGCGTAACGGTCCTGTCGCGCGGCCGCGTCCCGTGGCCGGTGGCGACCGCCGCGCTGTTCTTGTTCCCGGGGACGCGGGCCGGGCTCGACCTCGGCCAGAACCCGACCCTGACCCTCGCGATCGCCGTGTGGGGCTGGGCGCTGGCGTCGCGCGGGTACGCCGCGGCCGGCGGGGCGGTGTGGGGGCTGTTCGCGTTCAAGCCGGTCTGGGGGCTCGCGTTCTTCCTCGTCCCCGTGCTCACGCGACGGTGGCGGTTCTGCGCCGCGATGGTGCTCACCGGGTGCGGCCTGGCCGCCGCGACCGTGCCGTTCGTGGGGGTCCACACGTGGCTCGACTGGCTCACGGTCGGTCGCGAGGCCGCGGAGCTGTACAACGTCAACCAGAACTGGATCAACCTGAGCCGCGACGTGCAGGGCGTGCCCCGGCGCGTCCTGCACGACTTCTCGCTGCCCGAGGCGGAGCGCGACACCCCACTGGCGAAGTACCTCGCGTGGTCGCTCTGGGGCGCGATCCTCGCCACGACCGTTGTGGTGTTCGTCAAGCGCGGCGACCGCACGCGGTGGACCGGGATCGGCATCGCGTTCCTGTTCTTCGGCGCGTACCTGACGTGTTACCGGTTCATGTACTACGACGCGCTCCTCGCCGCGGCGGGCTGCGCGTGCCTGCTCGCGGACCCGGCCCGGCTCCTCCGCACCCCGGCGTTCGGCCTGGCCCTCGCCCCGGCCCCGCCCTTCGCGGCGGCGCGTGCGCTCCCAGTTCCAACTCTCGAACGCGGCGCACTCGGGCCGCGCGCGATCGGGTACGTCTCGTCGGTCCCGCTGACGCTCGTCGCGCTCCTGGTCGTGTACGAGAACGCGGTGAGCGGCATGGAACTCCAGGGGACGCTCGGGTTCGGGTACTACGCCCGCGTCGCGACCGGGGCCGACGGCGCGACCGCGGTGGCGACCCCGCAGGTGCGCGTCGACACGGGGGTCAACTACCCCTGGGAGACCGCGCTCGTGTTCATCCTCTGGCTGTGGTGCGGGTGGGCGCTGCTCCGCGGGGCGGAAGCGCCGGCGCCCGCCGCGGCACCGGGCTGACGAGGTTCTGAGGACATTTCCGTTCGCGCACGGTCCGCATGCGCCGGCCGTGCCGGTCGCGCCGGACCCGCCGCGTCCGCGGCGCGTGCCGCCCGCTCCGTGGGCTCCGGTTCCGCTGGTCCCGGGCTTGTGCGGAGCCCGGGGAACCGGGCGACCCGCCCGTTGCCCCGGCGTTCTGTGCTGCACAGTTGCGGTGCTGGTCGGCGGAGGGGGGAATCCTCACCGGCCCAGCATCCACGAGTCGCAGCGCGGGGGTACGGACATGAGGACGACGTTCGGGGTCTGGCTCCTCGCACTGGGGGGGCTCTTAGGATTCGCTGGCCCGTCTCAGGCGGCCCACTGCGGCGCGTGCCGGTACCCGAAGCGGTGCGTGGCCCCGGAGCAGTGCTGCCCGCAGCCCACCTGCGTCCAGTACCAGCCGGTGGTCGAGCGGCACGATGAGGTGTGCTACCGGCCCGTGTACAAGACGTGCTACCAGCCGGAGGCGTACACCACGTACCGCACGGTGCAGGAGACCACCTGTGTGCCCGAGCGGTACACGGTGCAGCGGCCGGTCGTCGAGCACTTCGACACGGTCCGCACGTACACGGTGCAGCGGCCGGTGCAGGAGACGCACTACGAGGCCCGCACCTACACCGTGAACCGCCCGGTGACGCGGACCTTCCAGGTCGCGGTCCCGTACTGCACCACGCGGCCGGTGTACGAGACGCACGTGCGCGACGTGGTCGAGACCCGCTACCGCCCGGTCGTGCAGGAGTACACGGTCCAGGTGCCGTACTGCGTGATGAAGCCGGTGGTCGAGCACCACGTCCGCGAGCACACGTACACGGTGCAGCGGCCGGTCGTCGAGCAGTTCCAGGTGCCGGTGACGTACACGGTGCAGCGGCCGGTGGTCGAGCAGCACGTCAAGGCGGTCCCGTACACGACGTACCGCACCGTCACCGAGCCGTACACGGTGCAGATCCCGTACTGCGTGACGAAGCCGGTGTACGAGCAGCACGTCCGCGAGCACCGGTACGTGACGTACCGCACCGAGACCCAGCAGTACCAGGTCGCGGTCCCGTACACGACGTACCGGACCGTCCCCGAGACGCAGACGTACTGCGTGCCGGTCACGACCTACGACACGGTGGTGGACTACGTCCCGCAGACGCGGGTGAGCTACGTCCAGGAGCCGGTCGTCACCGAGAAGATCGTGAAGGTCTGCACCGGCCACTACGAGACGGTAACCGAGTGCATTCCCGGGCCGGTCGTCACCCGGTGCGTCCGGCTGCCCGGCACCTGCGTGTTCGACCCCTGCACCTGCACGAGCCACTACTGCCCCGGGGCGGTGGTGAAGGAGCAGGTCCAGTGCCCGCCGCGGACCGTGTGCCGCAAGGTGTGGGTGCCGGGCGAGGAGTGCCGCGTCGTCCGCGAGTGCCGGACCGTGTGCAAGCCGGTCTGCACCACGGTGCAGGTGCCCGTGTGCCGCAAGGTCTGCCGGACCGAGATGCGGACCTGCACCCGGACCGTGTGCCGCACCGTGCCCGAGCACTGCGTGCGGTACGAGACCCGCACCCGGTGCTACAAGGTGCCCGAGGAGAAGGTGTGCTACACGCCGTACACGAGGTGCAAGATGGTGCCCGAGCACCACGTCCGGTGCGAGACCCGGTACCGGTGCTACAAGGTGCCCGAGCAGCACGTCCGGTACTGCACCTACACCACCTGCCGCATGGTCCCCGAGACGTGCGTGCGGATGGTGACCCAGAAGCGGTGCTACACGGTGTGCGAGGTCAAGACCTGCCAGGTCCCGTACACGACGTGCAAGATGGTCCCCGAGCAGCGGGTGCGGTGCGAGACCCGGCGGCAGTGCACCACGGTGCCGTACCAGGTGTGCCGCAAGGTGCCGTACCAGGTGTGCCGAATGGTGAAGGAGGACCACGTCCGGTACGAGACCCGGTGCGTGCAGGAGTGCGTGCAGGAGCAGTGCGTCAAGCACGTCCCGGTCACTACGTGCCGCATGGTCTGCGAGCAGCGCCAGTGCGTCGTCCGCCAGTGCCGGGTGAACTACGTGTGCGAGGAGAAGGTGCGGTACGTGCCGCACACCACCTGCAAGGTGGTCCCCGAGACGCACTGCCGGATGGTGCCGCACACGACCTGCACGATGGAGCCGTACACGGTCACCCGGTGCGTGAAGCGGTACGTCCCGGTGTGCGTGCCGACCTGCGAGACCTGCCCGTGACGTGACCCCGTTACCCACGAGAGCCCCCGGCGCGCCGGGGGCTCGTTCGTTTTACCGGCGGCCCTGGGCGCGGAACTTGGGGAAGTGCGGCCGCGGGAACGACACGACGTCGCGGCGGACCAGGACCTCTCGGTCCGGGGCGGCGGCGCCGCCGGTCACGAGGTGAATAAAGGGGAGGACCGCACGGCCGCCATCCTTGGCGTGTTCGGCATCTTGCCTGTGCCGTGCGGTCCGCCCTTGGTCCCGTCGGGCCTCGGCGAAGCGGACCCGCTCGCGGAGGACCGTCAGCACGCGGTTCGTTGGGAGCAAGAACTGCGCCCGACTCAGCACCGCATCCGCGGCCCGAACCGCCCCGACTTCCAGGAGCCCCTCGGCCACGACGCGGAGCACCGCGACGTCGCTGGGGGCGGCCTTCGCCGCGGAGAGCAGGGCCCGCCGGCCGAGCTTGATTTTCCCGCACCGGAGGGCCGCCCGACCGTAGCTGGCCCGGTACAGGCAGTTGGCCGCGTCGAGCCTGGTGGCGCGGCGGAAGGCCATCACCGCCCGGCGGTCGCAGCCCTGCGGGTCGCGCTCGAACGCGAGCCCGAGCAGGTGCGCCGTGTACGCGCACCCCGGGGTGAGCGCGAGCGCGGCCCGCAGGTGGCGGCGGGCGTCGGCGTAGCGCTCGTTGTCGAGGGAGAGTTCGCCGGCGAGGCGGTGGGCCTGGGTCGCGAGGGAGGAGGGCAGGTCGGGGCGAGCGAGGAGCTGGCGAGTTTGGTGAAGGGCGTCAGTGTTGCGACCCTGCTTAGCGGCGGCCCGGATCGAGTCCCAGGCGGCGGCGACCAACGAGAGCGTCATGCTCATGTCCGACTGCCTCCATGCAGCGGTGTGTGTGTCACAAGCGGCACAGGTGGCACATGCGACACGGGCAAAATACACCCACAGGGGCAGGGTACGCAAGTACGAAATCACGTGCCAGGGCGGACGAAATTTCCCCGAGAATCACTGGAGTCGGCGCAACCCGCATCGTCGCGCCGAACCGTTCAAGTCTCTCACTCGCGGCCGCCGATGAGCTTGTGGGGAGCCACGACAGGACACGCGGGACCGGCCGAACCAGACCGCCCCGCCTCTCGAGGGGCGTGCCGAGCCGCACGCCGCACGCCCGACATTCCCGATCCCGTCAGACACCGACACACAGCACGGACGGAGGAGGCCCCATGGATTGGTCGCGCTTTGGGTTGGACCGTCAACCCTTTCGGCCCGCGGTTGATCCCGACTCCTACTTCCCCTCGCCGTCGCACGAGGCGGCCCTGGCCGCCGTGGCCGGCGCGTTCGCCCGCCGCGACTCCGCCGTCCTGCTCGACGGCCCGACCGGGTGCGGCAAGTCGCTCGTGAGCCGCAAGTGGCTCGAGCACCTGCTGGCCGACGTGCCGCGGGTGGTCGTCCCCTCGGCACGGGCGGCGGCGCCCTCGGAGCTGCTCCAGGCGGTGCTCTTCGACCTCGGAAAGCCCTACCAGGGGCTGACGGAGCAGGAGCTGCGCCTCGCGGTCACCGAGTGCCTGCTGACCGCCGCGACCGATTCGGGCTACCCGACCGTGCTGGTCCTCGACGAGGCCCAGCACCTCGGGCCGGTGGCCCTCGAGGAGCTGCGGCTCCTCGGGAACCTGGAGACGCGCCGCGGCGGGGCGCTGTTCACCGTGCTCGTCGGCCACCCCTCGCTCCGCGAGCGGCTGCGCGGCCCCGGGTGCGAGGCGGTCGCCCAGCGGATCGGCGCCCGCGCCGCGGTCGACCTCCTGAACGCATCCGAGTCGGCCGCGTACCTGAACCACCAGCTCCGGGCCGCGGGCGGCGACCCGGAGGCCGTGTTCGAGGCCGACGCGCTGACGCTGATCGCCGGCGCGTGCCACGGCGTCCCGCGGGTCCTGAACCGGGCCGCGGCGCTCGCCCTGGAACTCGCGGCCGCGGGCGGGGCGGGGGTCGTGGACGTCGAGGCCGCCCTGGAGTCGCTCGACCGCCTCGATTTGGAGCCGGTCGATTCGGACGAACCGGCCGACGCCGCGGAACCGGTACTTCTTCTGCACCCCGGCAAGGTCGCCGAGGCCAAGCAGGTTGAAGCGACCGACGGCCCGGCGTCGATGAATCGTGCAACACACAAGCGGACCGCCTGACCGACTCACACGAGGCATGGAATGAGCCGGGTATACAACGCGCTGACTGGGGTCGCACGCAGCTCCGGGACGAGCACCGAGAGCGCCGACGAGTCCGGCTGGGAGAGCCCGGAGGACGCCCCGTTCATCGAGATCGGCGGGCCGTCCGGTCCCGTGTTCTCGGGGATGGGGGCCGCCCCGGCCGTACTGATCGCTCCGCGGCCCGCCGCCCCGGCGCCGAAGCTCACCCCGGCCGCGCCGAAGCTCGCCGCCGAGCCCAAGCCCGAACCGAAACCGGAGCCGGCGCGGGCGTTCCCGCGGCTCGTGCCGTCGGCCCCCGCGGCCCCGCCCGCGCCCGCCGCGCCGCCGGCAACGGCGTACCTGTCGGTGAAGTTCCACGACGTGAGCCTGCGGCACCCGCGGGTCGGCTCGGAAGGCCCGGACCCCTCCCTCGTCGCGCTCCACTACCCGGACCACGCGACCAGCGGCGAGTACCGCGTCCTCCGCGACGACATCCGCCGGCAGTTGCCCGAGGCGACCTCCCGGGTGCTGATGTTCTCGGCCGCCAGCCCCGAGGCCGGCACGACGACCGTCCTCATGAACCTCGCGGTGACGCTGGCCCAGGAGGGGAAGGCCCGCGTCCTCGTGGTCGACGCGAACGTGAACCGCCCCGGCGTGGCCGGGAAACTGGCCCTGAAGTCGGCCCCGGGGCTCTGCGAGGTGCTGTCACACCGCGTCCCGCTCGCGTGGGCGGTCCAGCAGTCGCCCGTCCCCACGATGCAGATCCTGGCCGCGGGGGACGTGACCGACGCGACCGCTCGGGCGGTCGGCGACGACATGCCGAAGCTGCTGGCGCAGCTCCGCCAGTGGTACGACTGGGTGCTGGTGGACGGCGGGGTGTGGGGCGCGATGGCCGAACGGGACGCGGCGTGCCCGGCCGCCGACGCGGTCTACCTCGTGACCCGCGACGGCGACATCGAGCGGCCCGAGTTCCTGAGCCTCCGCGGGTGGGTCAAGGAACTCGGCGGGCTGCTCCGGGGCTACGTCGCGACGCGGGCCTGAGAGGCCCCTGAAATTGGGTACGCTCTGGAGCCGGGCGCCGGGGGGGCGGGCGGCCGGGCCCCCCCCCCCCCCCCCC
>NZ_JBHYGG010000261.1:0-46910 GCF_051859125.1 Gemmata sp. | reverse complement strand
AGCGACGGAGCCTCCCGCCGAGTCGATTCACGAACGCGATGGCCTGGGCCTCGGCCTGGGCCTCGGCTTCGGCCTCGCCGGGGAGCGGAACCATTGCCGCTCCGCCGTCCGGCGGAGCCCCGGCGGGCCTGGAACAGCCCACGCACGCCACGAGCAGGCACACCAGCACCCTTCGACAAGTCACGACTGCCTCCTGGCCGTCTCCGGACACCGGCACGCGGCTCGGCTGGGGACGCGAACTCGCCGGCACGGTGTCACACTTTGTGGCGAGCGCTCGCCACCGATCGGCCGACCGCCCGCCCGGGGCGGGTCGCCGGGAGTACCGGGTGGTGGCCACCCGCGCCCTTCGAGGGCGCGGGTGGAACCATCAGAGTCAACGTCCGGGCTTGTCGCAGTCGGACCCCGTGCCCGCGGGCGGCGCAGAGTGTGGCGGCTTCGGTCACGGCGGGAGCCCTCGCCGGCACGTTACCACACCGGCCCGGGGAACGCGAGCGGCGGCCCGCCGCGGCGCGATCTCCCGTCCGGCCGGCCCCGGAGTCGCCTCGCGGCCCCTCGGCCGTCCTGAGCGATCCTCGCGCGATTGCGGCCGGGTCGGTGTTGTAGCGGACGGGGCGGACGTGCGGAATGGGGCGGCGGGATGGACTAGGGGCGCAAGATGCCGGCGAAGCACTCCGCCGGCGTGGGGCCGGCCGGCTCGGCCGCGGGATCGTCCGTTGCGGCCGCCGGGCCCGCGGGAGCGGGCCGGTGGACCGGCCCGGCGGCCGCACCGCCGAGCCACCCCCGTAGCGCCTCCATCGCACGGTCCGGTCCGGTGCCGGGCAGGAGCACCGCCGGCACGTGCCGCAGGGCCGGCTCGGTCGCCACCGCCGCGAGCACCGCGGCCGCGGCCGGCCAGGGGACCGGGGCCAGCAGCACCAGCACGTCCGGCGGCTCCGCCCGGAGCCGGCCCAGACAGTCGCACGGGTGCGCCGCCGTCTCGCACCCCAGCACGGCGGCCCCGAACCGGGCCAGGGCCGCCCCGTCCGCACTCGTCACCAGCACCCGCATCGCGTCCTCCGTTCTGCCGTTCTGCTCGGGGCCGCCGCGGCGGGTTGGCCGGCCGACTCGGACCCGCCCACGGCGGCGTCGCCCGGACCCGTCAACTCTCCGCCGCGGCGGCCCCGGGTGGGGTTGCAACCGCCGCGCCCGCACCGCCCGCACCCGCGTCGGGACTCCCCCGAGGACGGGTCGGGAACAATCGCCCGTCCCCGCGGGTCCGGGCGACGGAGAGGATCAACTCGCGCGGGCCGGGCGGCTTGACCAGGTGCAGGTCGATCCCGGCCGCCGCCCGCGGGCGGACGTCCTCGATCGTCCCGCCGGTCATCGCCACGAGGGCCACGCCACGCAGCTCGGGACAACGGTTCGGGCAACAACCGACCCGGAACCGGCCCGCACCCCGGCGGTTCCGCTTGTGCGTCGTCGCTGCGGGGTGATCGCCGCACTGAACCATTTCCGAAACGGAAACGGTTCGCGGTGTCCGGTCGTTTTGGCCGTGCGTGGTCTTCTGGCCCACACATCGAGTCGGCGCGATATCGCGTCGATTGGACGCCGGGACGAGCCCGACGAGGGGCGAGCCGAGCGCGGGCCGGATTCAGAGCGGCCCCGGGCTCAACGCCCGGGGCCGCTCCGTTTCACTCTTGATCCGCCCAGGTTAACTCGACCTCACCTGAACCCTCGCTCGCGCCCGCTCTGCTCGCGTGCCCTTGGCCGAAGTCACTGGGAAATACCCGGATCGCCCGAGGCGAACGGGCCGGGTTACGCCGTCCGATCAGTTCCAAAGAGTCACCCATGCCGGCCATCGCACGCATCACCTTGGCGCTCTGCCTGCTTCCTGTGGTAGCCTTCTGCGCCTTCGGCTTCCTGGCGACCTACGAGTCGCCCGGGGTCACCCCGCTGCGGGTCGCCTACGCGGCCATCGGGGTCTCGTCCCTGACGGCCGCCGGGTGGCTGGTGCTCCGCGGTTCTGGTCCCCGCACTCCCTCCCAACCTCGGCCCTGAGTGCCCTCACCACCCCTCCGCGATCAGGTGGACCTCGCAGGCCCGGTGGTGACGCTCGAGGAGGCGTTCCGGCTCCTCATCATCGGCGGCCCCCAGCGCGTCGAGTACGCCCGGTTCCGGGCCGCCCTCGACCGCCACCTCGCCCACCACCTCCCCGGCGTGCGAGTGCTACCCCGCCGCCCGCGACGCCCTCGCCCGGGGGAACTGGCCCGACAGGCCTGTCGGGAGGGTCCCACCTTCGTACGCGCCGCATAGCGTCGGACGCCCTCCCCCACTACCATCACCCGTCCGGGGCACGCCCCGGGGACTCGGGCGGCGGAAGGGAAACTCCCCGCGTCACGGTCACTTCACGGACGAGCCGACCCCGTCACGGCGGACCCAACCATGTCAGCTCGACTCGGGAACCCCTTCTCGGTCCTCTCCGTCCTCGTCGTCGAGGACTCCGCGGACACGGCCCAGTCCACGGCCGACCTCTTGTCCATGTGCGGGTGCCGTGCGCGGGTCGCCGACGGCGGGCCGGCCGGCCTCCGGGCGGCCGGCGAGGAGGTCCCGGACGTGGTCCTGCTGGACATCGGCCTGCCCGGCATGGACGGGTGGGAGGTGGCCCGGCGGATGCGGCACGCGGCCCGCGGCAAGCAGCCGCTCATCGTGGCGGTCACGGGCCGCGGGACCGATGGCGACCGCGACCGGTCGGCCGACGCGGGCATCGACCTGCACCTCGTCAAGCCGGTCGCCCCGGCCGCCCTGGTCCTCCTGCTGGCCCAGGTCCGCGGGGTCCTGGCGGCCCACGCCCCCGCCCCGGCCGCCGCGTCGGGACTCGGGGAGAGTGCCGGGGCACGCCCGGCGGGCGGCGCACCCGTTGCTCCGCCGTGGCCCGCGGGTGAGGGGGCGCGGGACGCGGGCGGCGGGCCGGTAGCCCCGGCCCGCCGCGCCCTCGCCCGCCGGGTGGGGAGCACAACGGGGCCGGCGGCCGCGCCGGCGGCGGGGGGCGAGCGATGTCGGAGGCGGAGTGGCTGGCGGCGACCGACCCGGCGGTGATGCTGGAGGCCCTGCGGGGGGCGAGCGACCGGAAGCTGCGGGCGTTCACCGCCTCGGCCTGCGCGGACCGGCACCTGTTCCCCGAGGACTACCCGGGCGACGAGGCCCAGCGGTTCCCGGGCGACGTCGCCCGGTGGGTCGACGACGGCGACTACGAGGGCGGCGGGCAGATGTTCGACGAGTTCCTCCTGGTCGTGCTCGCCGCGTACCGGTACGGGCCGTTCCCCTTCTGGAACCGGGCCTGGAAGCAGGCCCGGTCCGTCGCCCCGGGGGCCGCCGGCGCGGGCGAGCGGGCCCGGTCGGTCGCCCGCGTCCGGTGCATCTTCGGCAACCCGTTCCGGCCGGTGGCGGCGGCTCGGGGGTGGGTGACCCCGACGGTCGCGGCCATCGCCGGGGGGTGCTACGCCACCCGCGACTTCAGCCCGCTGCCCGTTCTCGCGGACGCGCTGCAGGACGCGGGGTGCGACAGCGCCGCCGTCCTCGACCACCTCCGCGGGCCGGGGCCGCACGTCCGCGGGTGCTGGGTGGTCGATCTGGTGCTGGGAAAGGAATAGGCGACGGGGGGGGACGGCAGCACGACGCGCAGGGCGTGAGTCAGGGGGCGATCGCGGATGCGGTCGGGGCCGCCTGCCCGACCGTCCACAAGATTCTGCACAAGTCAGGTGCTTCCGAGGAAGCACCTGAGCCAACCACGAAAGGGGAAGCTGATGACGACCCGGGACGTGTGGTGTGCCACGCATCCGGGTTGACCCGCGGCCCCTCTCACGGCATAGGGCGGTCAGTCGGGCCGGCGGTGCTTCCTTGCCGCCGAAGGCCGTGGGGGTGGAGGATCGCTCCCACGGCCGTGCCCGAACTCCGCCACAACCCCGAAGCCTCAATCCTCGCGTCACTACCTGAACGGGTTCGCCTTCGTCCGGCGCTGCACGGGATCGCCGGCCGTGCCCCGGGCGATCAGCTCCGCCTCGCGCTCGGTCTTGAGCCCCGCGTGCAAGAGCGTGTGGTGGCCGGGTTGCTGCGCGTCGAGCGCCTCCCACTCCCGCCGCTCGCACACCACGTTGCCGCCGGTGGCGCTCCCGGGCATCGTCATCCGGTACACGACCCAATCGCAACAGACCTCGGTAACTCGCATCGGACCTCCGGGAAGGCGGCGGCGGTGTGGTGCCGCCGCGTCACGTTATCGGTCCGCGGGCCGCGGCACAGGAGAGAAGTTGAAGGTCGGGCCGAGAGGCCAGCCGGCCGGCGCTGGTGGCGTGCGGGCATGGGGTAGCGGCCCGCCAGCGGCTACGGGGCCGACGCCGGCACCCGGGGGGGCGGGGTGTAGGGAACTGCCACCTCGGAGTGGCACTCGGGGCAATGGGGGTAGTAGTTGGCCAGGACCGGGAACGACCCATCCGGCGCCTCAGACAGGGTCGCTGCGAACCGCACGGTGTTCGGGTTAAAGGTGAACGCGCAGCCGCACCGCGGGCAGTGAGCCGTGAGGGTCATGGTGGTCCATTGGTCCGGGTGTGAGGTGCTGGGTCAAACTACCCACTCCCCCACACCACCCCAATCCCCGTCCTCAAGTCTTCGCACCCTCCTGACGCGCGATCGGGCGGCACGAAACGGCCCCCTACCCGGGCGGGTCCATCCCCGCGCCCGACTCATCCCGCTCCGAGTGAACGTCAGGGGAGGCCCAGAGCGGCCCGTACCCGTAGGGCGCGATCGGCGGGCGGGGACACGAGCCGGGCCGCGGCCGCCCGGTCCGGAGGTTCGAGCGGGACGCTACGCAGGAGGGCACCGTCATCGGCCAGCAGCGCGGCGGACAGGGCGACGACGTCGGGCTCGCCGTCCGGGCCGCGGTCCTCGCCCGCCTCGACGCCGAGTACGCCGAGTTGAAGTGACCCCGGGCCGGCTGGCGGCCGGGGGAGAATGGGAGTACCCCCGGTGGCACGCCGCGTGCCACGGAATCACTCGACGGGGTGACCGTGGGGGGGGTGATTGGGCGACAACCCACCGCGGCGCACCCCGCCACTTCGTTTCCCTGCGGCTCGCTTACCGGTCCCGCGACAGCCGTCTCTCCGCCGGCGATCGCCCCGCAACGCGCGACAGGTGCGAGTGGCACCGGCCGTTCGGCGCGGAGCGGCCCCGTCGGTCGCACGCGTGCCACACTTGCCCGCCGACGCGGGCCGTGTTAGCCTGCGGCGGTGCGCCCGCCGGCACCGCCAGGAGCACTCCACCTGCGGGCACGCAACAACCCAGCTGAGACTCGCGTCGCGTTCGGTTCCCGGTCGGAGGTCCGTCCGTGCTCCCCGGGGTCGTCCACCCCCGGGGCCGGCGGTTACGTGAGGGTCACTAATGGTCGGGGTGTGCCGGCGCTGCGGCGGTACGGGGCGGGTCGACGTGCTGCTCCCTCGAGGCGCCGGCGTCCTCCTGTCGGCCTGCCCGGCGTGCGGCGGGACCGGCCGAGAGGCAACGCCCCCCGGCGAGCGGCCGCGGTTCGGGGTGGGGCCGCTCGGCCGGCGGGCCGCCCTCGAGCACGGGGCGCGGCACGCACTGACCGGGGCCGCCCTTCTCGCCGGCGGTCTCCTGGTCACGTGGGCGACCTACGAGTTCGCCCTGCTCACCGGCGGGCCCACCTACGTCGTCGCCGTCGGTGCCACGCTGGGCGGCGGGACGATGGTTCTCGGGGGCGCCCTGTCGGCCTCGTTCGCACTGGGCCGCCGGGTGGGGTTGGCCCTCACGTGGTCGGCGTTGGCGATCGTCGCCGGGGCCGTGGCGTGGGGCGTGGTGAAACTCCTCGCCTGGACGTACTCCTGAGCGCGTGGCTCTTCCGACGTCCGGACCTGTCGGCACCGTCGGGCCCGCTCGGTCACGCCACGAGCGCCGGGGCCGGCGACCTGGGGCGGGTCACCCCGGCGACGCGGGTGATTGCCGTCGTGATGCCGAACGATCAGTCGGTCCCCCACGGGTGGGCGAAGTACCGGGTGAGCGTCGCGGACCTCGAGAAGTTGACCGGGTACACGTTCCTCGACCGGGTGCCGCCAGCCGTTGCGTCGGCGCTCAAGGCCAAGGTGGACGACGTGCGGATCCCGCCCATGGGCAAGTCGAAGGGGAGCGAGTGACCATGCGGACCGCGACCGGGCCCGCGCTCCAGCAGGCGAGCGCGGGCCTCCTGTACCAGAGCGAGACCGACGCCCCGTGGGAGGTCGTGACCTGGGGGAGCGCCACTGGCACCCCGACCCCGTCGGAGGTGAAGCGGCTCGGCCGGCACCGGACCGCGGGGGCCCTGGCGAAGGCGCAACCGCTCGACGAGTTCTTCGCCCCGCTGACGACGGATCAGGACTGGTACGGCAACGAGGAGCGGGCCACCGCCCAGAGGTACCGCGACCTGTTGGCCGCCATCAAGCAGCACCTCACGGGCCCGGTCGTGGTGAAGGTCGGTACGCGGAAGCTGACGGTCTACGTCGTCGGCGTCGCGGCCGAGGGCGGGTGGGCCGGCATCAGGACGCGGGCCGTGGAGACGTGAGGGCGCCGGCGGCCACACAGAACAACAAGATCACGAACCGCTCGGCGTCCTGCTCCCGCACCTCTGCGTCGCACGAGGGAGGGCCGGCACGTCCGCACCCCACTCCCCAGCGACGGCGGTGAACGCCCACGCCACCCGCCGGAGGCACGCGGCCCTCGCCCCGGTCACGGCACCGGGCAACGGCCACCTCCAGCGGAGAGCGTGGACGCCCGGACGCTCCCTCCCCGGACCCGTCCAACTCACTGGGACCTTAACTCGAAGCGGCACGTGAGGTCGCCACCCGGGGGCAGGGTGTGCTTGAGCGTCGAGTTCGTGCTGTACCGGTCGGGCACCACTTGCTTCACCTCGTCGGCCTTGCCCGACCCGTCCGCACTCATACCGGCGACCTGGCGCCCGGTCTTCTGGTACGAGAGTACCTCGACCTTGCACTCGCCCGGCGACGGGCCGGCGTCCTGTGCGATGGCGAACCGCCCCTCGGTGATCGTCCCGGAGGCCGCGGTGCCCGCCCCGGTCGGGGTGAAGGTGATCGTCCCGGTGGGGAGCGGGTAGCCGTCGAGTTTCACCTCACCGGATACGGGCACGCGGTCCGGCCCCCGCCCCTGGCAACCCAGAAGGGCGCCCAGGCCGAGGAGAAATCCGAGTGGGAGCCGCAAAGGGCGGGTCATCGTGATCAGCATAAGCGGACTCCTGCGAGGTATGCGGCGGGTGTGTACCCGCCCGCGCTCACAGCGGGCGGGCCCGAGGTGCCCGATCAGGGCACGGGGAGTGGCTCGCCACCGCTGGGGCTCGCGGCGGCGTGCCAGGCGGGTCGGTCCGCACCGTCGGTCACGAACCGGATGGACCCGTCGAGGAGGGCCACGTTGACCCCCCCGGTGTGGTTGCTCTTGGCCGTGAGCCGGTGCGGCCCTCCCGACCCGCCCCCGGTGCACGGGTTGCGGGTACTGGTGACGCACCGCTCGGTCACGTCGCTGACGGCCTCGTTGGGCAGCGAGTCGTGCGTGTACTGCACGGTCCCCGAGTCGGCGAACAGGGCGCCGCGCGAGTCGTTCTCCATCTGCTTGCGGATCTCGGACACGGCCGCGGTGTTCGACGTGCCGTCCGTGATGTCAGCGAACTTGGCCTTCCGGCCGTGCGGGAACGGACCCTTGGTGGTCAACTCGGTCACCGCCGCCCAGTCGCCGTTCCGCTTGTACATCCCGATGCCGGCGTTGGCCGCGTAGTTGCCCCGGAAGCCGAAGTCCTGAGCGGTGTTGAAGATCGGGGCGTCGATATCCGAGGGACACACGAACGACGTGAGCTTGACGTTCCGGGCCGCCTGGTTGGCCGACTCCCACCAATTGACGTTGCGGTTGTAGAGGGCGAAAACCGGGCCCTGCTCCATTTGCGGGAGGATGAGCATGACCCACGAGCCCCGCTGGTACGTTCCGCCCGTGTTCATGACGTGGCCCTCGGGGAAGTTCCCGACCACATCGTGGTAGTTGTGGAGGGCGATGCCGATCTGCTTCAAGTTGTTCGAGCACTTGGCGCGGGCAGCGGCCTCGCGGACCTTCTGGACCGCCGGCAGGAGCAGGCCGATGAGGATGGCGATGATGGCGATCACGACGAGCAGCTCAATCAATGTGAACCCGGACCGTTTGGGGTCGCGCGGGAGCATGGGAGTGGCCTCTGTGGGAAAGGATCTCGCAGCACCCCGACGACCGGTCCCGGGTGCCGAATAACAGCAACTGAATTGTTGGCGCTGCGCGCCCTGTTTCACGGAAAAAATGTAACGAACCTCGGCGGTCTGGCCGCCGCATGAGCCCCACTCGCGTGGGGGCGACATGCGGCTGGGGTGGCGATCACGACGAGCAGTTCGATGACGGTGAACGTGCCCCTCGGGGAGGGAGACCGATTCATGGTGGCCTCGGATGTGCGAGGCACGGGTCGCTTCCCGGTCGTTGCGGCGTGGGACGGCCCCACCGAGATAGAAGAATGTAATCGTAGCCAGAGCGAAACAAGTTTCCAAAGAGTTATCATTCGCCGTTAACCACGATCGTGTCTTGTCAGCGGGTGAGAATTAGTCGCTGCACACCGGTACCACATTGCCTGGGTTCCTGCGACCCCGCGGCAGAGTTCCCGGACAGCGACAGATGTCAGGTGCTGCGATGTGCCGCCGCTCGCGGACCCGGCGGAACACCTCAAGGATTTGGTGGGCTGGTCGCAGCCGTTACAGCTCGCATTGAACCGGGCTGGAGTATGCTGACCCCGCCCGGTTCAATGCGCCGGGCGCGTAACTTCGTGACGGGAGGGGTCGATATGGCCAGCGGAACTCACGTTGTCATTGTTTGGGCCCGTGAGCAGTCGGGTCACGAAAAGTTGTTCACGCTCACCGCGAGAGCCGCGGACCCAACAGTTGCGAACCTCCCGCGAGTGGAGCAGCAGGTCGAGGAAGCTCAGTTCGTCGAGGTTCTGCGAGAGGAAGGGCTCACGGAGACTCAGGCCAAGGCACGGAAGTCCGAGCTGATGGCCGACTATAAGCGTCGTGGATACAGGTACCAACCGCGGAAGCCTCATCACCAAGACATGATGGGCGACTAACCACGGAACGCGAGCGGGCCGGGGAGTGATCCCCGGCCCGCGTTGCTTCGCCCGTCGTCCGGTCTCAGGCGGCCTTGAACCCCGCGACGGGCTGGACCCGCTTCTGGCCGCCCTCGGTGCAGGTCACTACCGCGGTCACCTCGGCCTCGCACTGCGGGTCGTACTTGCCGTCGATCACCTTGAACGCCAGCACCCGGGCGAACTCAAGTGCGGCCGCAAGATCCCGTTCGAACGACTCCTCGACGGCCTCGCGGCGCTCCGGGTGGACCTTCGCGAGGTCCGCGGGCGACAGCCCCAGGGCTTGCTGCTTGTGCGGTCCCTGGGTGAAGACCGCGGCGTACAGGATACCCGCCACTGCGAGCATGTCGTGGCCCGACCATCCGCCGGTCCGGGAAGGGATCGGCTCCCCGGATTGGATGGCGGCGAGGACGTCCTGGGCGTGCTGCTTGTTGAACTGGATCGCGTGCATGTGGTGTTCCTTGAGTGCTTGGTGTGTTGGGGGAGGCGGCCGCGGATCACTCGGCGGCCTTCGCGAACCCGCGGTAGAAGCCGGCCAAGAAGTTCGACCGGCGGCGGGTCGGGACGTTCGCCATGACCCGCGGGTACCGGCGGACGAGCCACGCCAGGGCCGAAGCGTCGTCTCCGGCGGCAACGAGCGGGGCGAGCTCCGATTCGATGATGCCGGCCCAGGCCTCCTGCTCGGTGTCGTGCGGCTCGAGTTCGCGCACGTGGTGCCCGAGGTGGAAGCCGGCCTCGCCGTAGCCGGACGAGCCGCCCCGGGCGGCGGTGCGGCAGTGCGCGCGGATGTACGTGGGGCACCCTAGGAAGGTGCCGGGCGGGTTCGCCTCCGGGCGGCGGGGGAACTTCTGGCGCCGGTCTTCGGCGGGGTGGTGGGACGTGTCGGACTGTGTGGTGTCCTGCATGGCCTGCCCTCGGTTACGAGCCGTCGCGCAAGCCGCAGAGTGCCCGACGACGCGTCGGACTGAAACGCAGCGGCGAGACGGCTCGCCAGTGAGAGGCACAACGGGTAGCGATCGGGGTCGCGGACCTACCCGGTGTGCTGTTGGTGGACCGAAGTCCCCAGGCCATGCATCTCCGCGACACCGACAGCGTACCTCAACCCTTCGCGGAGTCCAGCCGGGGTTATTGCGTCGCCGCGTCGCCCCTCACCCCGCCGCGGCGACCGCCGGCGTGTCGGCCTCGTCCAGGTCGTCCGCGTCGCGCGGGTCCTCACCGAACGGCTGGACGCACCCCACGGCCGCGTTCAGCGTCCACCGGAACCCGGCCAACTCGGTCAGGTGCCGCACCATCTCCTCCGCCAGGTAGCTCCCGGGGGCCGATGCTGGGATCCCGGCATCGGCCCACAGTTCGAGCGGCGTCTCCTTGTGGTACTCCCGCCGGAACGCGTCGATCCGGTCGGCCAGGTCCTCGACCGCGTGGGCGATGGCCCACAGGTCCGCGTTCATCTGGCTCGCCTCCAGCACCTCGTACCGGGTCGGGTGAGTCTCGGGCATGTTCATGATCCTCGTGAGGGTTGTGGGGTCGGGCTCGAAGCGTTCGCGGCGGTCACCGGCGGCGGCCGGGGATCGGGACGGCGTGACCCTCGAGCATCTCCAGGTAGGAGCCGACGGCCCACGCGCACCCGCCCGCGGCCGCGGCCACCTCGTACGACTCGTCGAGCAACTCCCGCTCGGGCCCCTCGGGCCGCGGGAGCCCGGCCTCGAGCCAGTCGAGCCCGACGCTGTCCCCGTTGCCCTCGGCCAGGTCGAGCAGCTCCTCGCGGGCCTTCGCCAGGATCGCGATGAGCCGGTGGACCCGGCGGTTGAACTCGCCCTTCGCGTACATCGCGCGGTACTTCCGCGCCGCGGGCCGGTCGGCCCCGGCCGGTTCCCTTGCTGTCGTCGTGGCTCCCATGCTCGTGATCCTCGTGACGGAATGGTTCGTGGAGTATCTGCCGGCCGCTCCGCCGGGGTCACTTCGGTGCCTTGAGGCGGGGGCGGACGCTGAGCAGCTCCTCGGACGTGCTCACCAGGAACCGCCGGGCGACCTCGGCCTCGGCCGGGCACACGGCCCCCGCGGCCTCCGCCGCGTCGAGGTCGCCGAGCAGGTCGTCGACGGCGTCGGTCAGCGCGACCCAGGACAGGACGATCCGGGCGCGGCTCGCCCGCTTCGACTTCGCGGCGCGGCGGCCGCCCTTGGTGGCGGGGGCGGGGATCAGGAACGCAACTCGGTTGCTCACGGGTGGCCTCGTGGTTCGGTGTGAGGGTGCGGGGCCAACCGCCTGCAAAACGCAGGCGGTTGGTTGGCTGGTTCAACCGTTACCCAGCGGGTAACGGTTGGCGGGTGCGGTCAGTCGTCGAGGAGCGGGGACGGGACGTCGATCAGGCACGGCGGGACCGAGTCGGCGTTCAGGAGCGTGTTCGAGGCGTCGCCGAGGTACTCGATCGCGTCGGCGAGTTCCCGCTCGCTGTACGCCTCGTGGAGCGGGTGCCGCGGGTCGAGGACCGCGGCACGGAGCCGGTTGGCGTCCTCGATGAGCCGCTCGAGCACCCCGCGGGCGAACGTGCACCAGCGCGAGGCCGCGTCGTGGTGTGGGTCGCGGGGCCGGGGCGTCGGGTGCGGGGCGTGGGCCGCTGCGGATCCGTTGGCCGGGGGCGGGGCCTTGCGGGTGCGTGCCATGTCGTGCTCCGTGTGCGTGGTGGTGAGGGGTCAGGCCGCGGGGGCGGTGGTGAACGCGGTGCAGACCGGGCACACGAGCTGCGTGCCGGCGGACGAGACGTCGAAGAACCGGTCGCCGGCGCACTCGGGGCACGGGGCCGGGGAGCCGATGGACCGCCGCCGCGGGGCGGGCCGCGGTCGGGGCCTCGGGCGGACGTGCGGGGACTTGCTTAGCTCGGGGCGTGCGGGTACTGTGGACGACATCGAGTGTCTCCTTCACTGAAACGGGATGGGACGTCGACACCGGCCCCGCGGAGTTGCCGCTCCGCGGGGCCAACTTTCTTCAAGCCTGAGCGTGCGGCAAAGATAATCAACAATCGTTGATGAGTCAACGGGCGTTGATGATTTTGCCGCGAGTGGTTAAGGTTGTGGCTGTGCCGAGCCGATCAGGGTGTGACCCGGAGTCGGCAACACACGGTTCGTCACCCGGGGGTAATGGAACGTGAGCGTGGCAACGGAACGTAGTTTCGGCGAACGACTCAAGCAACTCCGTGAAGAATTGGGTGTAACTCAGTACGCCCTCGCCAAGAAGTCTGGCGTTACCGCTCAGGCCATCTCGAAGATCGAACAGGGCGATCGTGACCCGGGTTGGAGTACGGTCGTTAAGCTCGCACATGGTCTCGGAGTTTCGGTCGCGGAGTTCGACGAGTCGGTAGACGCGGCTGAGCCAGCCGAGCCGAACGACGAACCTCCCCCACCCCCGCCCGCGAAGAAGCCGGCCCCCAAGAAGCCGAAGCGCTGACCGCTCCTCACCTCGCCTTCCGCCGCGCCGCGGGCTCCGCCTCCTCCTTCATGCCCTCGGCACGCTCCCCCGTCGCCGCGAGTGCCCGCACGTCGGTGCGGGCCAGGAGTTGCCGCAGGCCGTCCAGGTCAGCGGGCGGGTCGTCGCCCGGGGCGAGCTGGCGGGCCGCGTCAGCCACGCCCCCGAGCACCGCCTCGCACGCCTTCCGCCGCAGCCAGCCGAACACGTCGATCGTCACGGTCACGTCCTCCAGGTTGTGGGCCGGTCGAACTGACCGGCCCAGGTTCGGTCTCTTCACCACGGGATCTCGTCGCCCGCCACTGGCAGCGGCTCGTCCCGCACCGGGGCCGCGGTGAACGCCTCGAAGTCGGCCCGGCCCGCGTGCCACCCCTCCTCCAGGTTGGCCCGCTGCCAGTCGTCGAGGTCGGCGGCCCCGTCGGCCGCGAGGCTCGCCCACATCGCCCCCACCGACGTGCCGTCCTGGCCGAAGGTGCGGCCGATGTCGAAGCAGTCGCGGGGGCAGGTCAGGCCGTCGAGGTCGCACACGGAAGGCTCCTTCAGGTTGGGTGGTGGCCGGGTCGCGGTCGGTCACTCGTCGTCGCCGGTGCCGCTCATCGCCGCGGTCAGGCCCGCCCCCGCCAGGACCACGGAGCCGGTCACCACGGAGCCCAGGGCCAGCAGGACCAGGCCGCACGCCACTTGGATCAGTGCTCCGAACATCTCGCGTCCCCCGTTCGTCGCGCCCGTTGCGACCGTCAACACCGATACTATAGGCTTGGCCTAGGCTTGTTGTCAACCGGATTCCTGGTGAAATATTGGCACGGCCTAGGCCGGCGGCGTACATTGGCGGGTAGGAGGGTCCGATGCCGAGCAACCCGCGGAAGAACAAGGGCGTGTACATGGAGTTGCCGCCCGACCTGGTCGAGCAGGTGAAGGCCCTCGCCGAGCGGAGGGGCCACACGTTCAAGGACGAGGTCATCGAGGGGCTGCGGCGGCACGTCGCGTACCCGCCGCCCCCGCCGGCCCCGGTCGAGTTGCTGCCCCTACCGCCGGTCACCACCGCGGTGAAGCCGGCGGTCACGAAGAAAGGGAAGGGAACGGGTCGCGGATAAATACTTGACACCGAGCAAGCATATACAGTATGGTGCCACTCGTGCCGCAAACCCCGTCGTTCTCCGACCAGCTTCGATCGATCATCGAGGGCTGCGGGATCTCCCGCTACGCGCTGTGCCAACGCACGGGCATCGCCGAGTCCGCGATGAGTCGCTTCCTGTCCGGCAAGCAGGGGCTCACCCTCGCGAGCCTGGACAAGTTGGCGGCGGCGCTCGGCCTGGTGTTGACGACCGGGGTTCAACAACTGCCCCAGCGGCGGCCGCGGGGGCGACCCAAGAAGGAAGAGCCCGCGATGAAGACGGTGACCAAGACGAGTCCGAAGCAGTGGCAGGCACTCGCCGCGTACTACGCGAAGGACGCCCGCGAGAACCACTTCTCGTCCCGGCGCGGCACGTGGCACATCGAGGACCTGAACGTGCTGTGCCTTTACAACAACAACCCCTACGCAAAGGGGCGGCACTTCCGGGACGAGGAGACGGCGGAGTTCAGGAAGCGGCTCGCGGAGAAGGGCATCAAGGAACTCGCCTACGCCACCGACGGCGACGGCGACAGCGAGTTCCCCGACTACACCTACGCCATGATCATCGACGCGGGCGAGGACATGCAAAACTGGGTCGCCGCCACGATGGAAGAGATCGTTCGCAGTACCCTCCGACGCCTCACCACCTCGCCGGAAACTCCCCTCCTTGCAGCGGCCGTTGATGTGGCCACCGGCAACAAGGCGACTCCCAAGAAGCCGGTCCCGAAGCGGGGGAAGAAGTGACCACCGGGGTGTCGGCGGTCCCGTGCTCGCTCGTCTCGGCGGCCGCCCGGAGGCAACTCGCGGCCGTGCTCGCACAGATCGGCCGGTACTGCCCCGCGGACCGGGAGCGGATCGGCCGGGTCGTGCGCGCGGTCGAGCCCCTGTCGGCGGAGGCGGTCGCCGACGGGACGATGGGCGAGTGGCTGGAGGACTCGCCGTCCGCGGACGACCCGGCGACCTGGGGGTACGGGACCGCGGAGACGCCGGGGGTCGTGGTCATCAACGAGCGGCTGCCCGAGCCCGCGTTCCGCGCGACCCTGGCCCATGAACTCGGGCACGCCTGTTGTGTGCTCGAGGACGTCGAGCGGACCAATGCCCCCAACGACGAGTGGGCCGAGGAGGCCGCCGCCGACTGGTACGCCTACAAGTGGGGGTTCGGCCCGCTGATCGGCCGGATGCGGCGGCGGCGCGACTGGCTCCACCACGGGGCCAACCCGGGCGGCTTCGTCGAGGAGATGGTGAGCCCGGGGCGGTGGGTGCGGTACCGACTCAGCCGGCGGTTCCGGTACAGCATCGAGCGGCACGGGTGACCGCCGAGCCCGAACCGGTAAGCAACTGGGTGCTGGGCGGTTCGTTGTGCGTTCGAGGGGAGACCGCTGCGACGGCCAGCGAGTGGCTGGCCGAGGGTGTGCGGCTCGGGTGGACACTTCACATCTCCCAATTGGCCGTGCGCCCGATGTTCCGCGTATTCCATGTTGCCCATCCAACCGTCAAATTCGGAACGAAGACACTTTCGGGCGAACCGGTGAGAGGTTAAAGTATGCGGCTGAACGTTATACGCCGTCTCGGAGTTGCCCGTGTCGCCATCCTCCGTTCTGCTGGCGGTCCTGTTCGGGTCTGACGGGGAGCTTCTCGACCTCGCCACCCTTCCCGGGGTATTGAAACTCGCCGGCTTGGTTGCCGGCGTGTTAGGCCCTGTCGCCGTGGCAACGTGGACCCTGGCAGCCCGGACGTACCGGGCGAGAGTGCGCGCCGCGGAGAGGCAGGCGGCGACGTGGAAGTCGCAAGCGGAATGCTCGGGCGAACAGGCCGACAAGTACCGCGGCGAGGCGAACGCGGCCCGCGCCGCGCTGGCCCCGTTCCAGGTCGAGTTCGCCGAGTCGCGAGACTACCAGCACGCCGCAGAGAAGGACCTGCAGGGTACCCGCCACGAACTTGAGGCTGTCAGGACGAGCCTCCACCGCGAGCTGAAGGAACTGGGCAAGCTCCGTGGTGAGATCGAGCACCTCCAGCACACAGTTGGCGTGCTCCGCACAGAGGCCGGGGTGACAGAGGAGCAACTCGATGACCGCACGAGGGCCCTCACGCAACTGGAGCGGCGTGTGAAGTCCGCGCTGAAGCTCGAAGGCCAGTTGTGGAACGCAAAGGCACTCCAGAAGCGTCCCAAGTTCCGCGACCTGGGCCGGCGGCAGTGCGCGATCGTCTCCGTGCTGAACCTCAAGGGGGGTGTCGGCAAGACCACTGTGACCGCCCACCTCGGGGCGGCATTCGCCCGCCGGGGGTACCGGGTGCTGCTGCTCGACCTCGACCTCCAGGGGTCACTCACCAGTCTGCTCCTCACCCAGGACAAGATCAACGCGCTGGTCGACGATACGAGCCTGATGCAACACTTTCTGAGCGCCGCGGCGGAGGACAGGCGAGTGAAGCTCGCGGACTACGTGCAGGAGGTCTTCGCGACCACCGAGGCCGGGGGAGCGCTTCACCTCGTCGGCACGACGGACAAGCTCGGGTACGCCGAGCTGAACCTCACGATGCGGTGGCTGATGGGGAGCGGGGAACGCGACACACGGTTCCTCCTGCGGAAGGCCCTCCACCTCATGAGCGTGAGCCGCGAGTACGACCTCGTCCTGATCGACTGCCCGCCGCTCGTTAACATCTCGTGTGTGAACGCGCTGGCCGCGAGCGACTACCTGCTGGTGCCCACGACCCTCAGCCGGCGGTCCTTCGAGCGGGTGCCCCCGATGCTGAAGCGGGTGGTGCGGGACGAGCGGTTCGTGCGGTTCATCAACCCGAAGCTCCAGGTACTCGGGCTCGTCGCGAACCGGACCTACCCTTCGGGGATGACCAGCACGGAGCGGGACGACTGGAACCAACTCGCCGGCTGGTGCCTCGACGCCTACGGGCAAGAGGTCACACGGTTCCCGACCGTGATCCCCGACATCAGGGACGTCCGCCACAGCGAGACGGAGTTCGTGGCCGAGCCGACGGGCACGCGGCTCGAAACCTTGTTCGGCCAACTCGCCGCCGATGTCGAAAAGGAACTCCCCAGTGAATGTCGCCGCTCTGCAAAAGCACCTTCGTGACCTGGCCGAGTTCCTCGCGGCTGCCGAGGCGGGGAAGCCCGTGGTCACGGAGCTGACCGCGGTCCACGACGCGCTCGCGCCGTTTAAGGACGAGAAGCTTCCGGCGTTCGTGACGTTCCTGCGCCAGGCCCACGAGTATTGGACCACAGGTGTCCTCACGCCAAAGGCAAAGGCGAGGAAGGCGAGCCCAAAGAATTCCAAGCCCCCCGCACCGACCATCGACGACGTGCGCGCGAAGGTTGCTGTGCTCTATGAGACGGCCCCGACCGCGTCCGATGAACAGATCAACGAGGTGTTCGGCCCGCTCGTCGGGACCTTCGGCCTTGAAGACCTCAAACTGATCGCGACCGCCGCGCACGTTGAGGGGAAGGTGACAAGCCTTCGTGCCAAGCAAAAGGTCGTTGACGAGATCCGAAGAGCAATCACAGACCGCCGAGGCGTGGCTCAGCGATCCGTGCAGTAGCCGGCAAACGGGCGTCTTGCTCCTCGACGTGGGTTGACAAGTTCCGTTGAGGTGCGGCCCCTCAGTCGCGCAACGAACGACGACCCGGCCGAGTAGATGCCCGCCCTTGTGGGAGAGGTCATCTGACACGCGTGATCCGAACCTGGGTCCGGATCGAGTTGACAGGTCCTCTGTTGCCCTGCGCAATTGATGCGACCGCTACAGCCGGGCGATTGGTCCCCCTGGCTGGTCCATCTGCACTTCTCCAGAATGGATGCGGGTTAGATTCTAGTAACATTCCTGTATGACACCATCAATAGTGCCTCCCCACTTTCCTGACGCACAGCACGTCGGGGCAATCCGCCGTGCACTCTGGACGGACCGTGAGTTCGGACGGGCCGCGGTGATGGTTGGGGCCGGGATGAGCCGGAATGCCGTCCCCCTTCGCGTTGGCCGGACGTCGATGCCGACGTGGGAAGAGTTGACCACGGCCTTGATCGACCGGCTCTACCCCGATGGATCGGGTGGGGAGAGACGACGCGAGTGGCTGAGCCGCGTGGCGGGTGCCACGAGCGTCGCGAACCGCCTGGCGGAAGAGTACACGGTTGCGTTCGGACGGCACGATCTCGACAACCTCATTAAGGAGACCGTGCCTGACGCCGATTTCGGTCCCGGCCCGCTACACCGCTGTCTATTGGAGCTGCCGTGGGCGGACGTGTTGACGACCAACTACGACACGCTCCTTGAGAGAGAGGCAGCAACGGTGTTCCGTCGGCGGTACACGGTGGTCCGCCGGCCCGAAGAGATCTCATCGGCCGCCCGACCCCGGATCGTCAAACTGCACGGTTCGTTCCCGTCCAACAGCCCGTTCATCCTCACCGAAGATGACTTCCGGACGTACCCGCGCCGCTACGCCCCGTTCGTCAACTTGGTCCGACAAGCGGTGATGGAAAACTCCCTCTGCCTCATCGGGTTTTCCGGCGACGACCCCAATTTCCTGGCCTGGAGCGGATGGGTGCGGGACGAGTTGGCAGAGTATGCGCCGAGGATCTACCTCTGTGGCTTGCTCGATCTGTCCACGTCACAACGGAGCCTGCTGCAGGCCCGCGGGGTCATCCCCGTCGATCTCTCCCCGCTTTTCCCGAGCACGGGGTTTCCGAACGCCGCTCATCGCCACACCCTGGCCTTACAGTGGCTCTTGAACAGCCTGCAGGCACACCGCTCTTCACACCCGCTTGACTGGCCGAAAGCACCACCCCCACAGCCGCCTGACGACCCCGAGATGCCGCGGTTGCCTCCGTCGCCCATCCCGACACCTGTGTCCGAGCCTGAGTTCCCGAACCAAGACGGAGAGGGACTCGACGGGGCCAAGACCATCTTGTCGGCCGCCCGGGCGTGGACTCACAATCGGTCGCTGTACCCCGGGTGGTTGATCGCACCGGACGAGGTCCGGGACCGCGTCTGGAGAACGACGAAGCACTGGATCGCACACTACGTCGAAGCGCGACCCGGGATCTATCCTGTGCAGCAATTAGAAGTTCTCGACGAACTCAACTGGAGGTTGGAGCTCGCGCTGTCCCCAGTGTGGAACGAACTCCGTCCGGAACTCGAGCGAGCGCTCTCGGCCGTCAACCCGTTCCCTACGGAGCTCAAGGATCTGCCTACCACGGCAGTCACGCCGGGATCCACCAAAGAGCTAAAGTCGAACTGGCGCGAGGTGCGACGTCAGTGGCAGACCCTCGCGTTTGCACTTGTACGTTTCTACCGCGAGGAACGGTTAGACGAACCGTTCGAGACGTGGCACGGCCGCATGGACCGTCTGCCGCTTGATGCGGACGCAAGGGCTCGCCTTTGTTACGAGCGGTGCCTCTACGCCGTCGCCCGTTTGGACGACGAACAGGCAACGGAGAGTGTGAGTAGGTGGCCAGAGGACACACAGGATCCGTTCTGGTCCGTGAGAAAAGCTGGCATCTTGGCGGAGTTAGGGAGGGTGGACGAGGCGATTGACCTCGCACAGACCGCAGTGGACGTGCTCCGGCGCGGGATCCTCGACACCGCGGACCACATCTTTGCGCTTTCGCGCGAAGGCTGGGCGGTCTGGCTCCTCAACGGGATCGACCAATCCGAGAGGCGGCGCAGGCGAGCGCCCCGCGACCTCGAGCGCAGTAACTTAGTCGAACGGTTCCGCCAACTCCGGAGATTCGGGGCGGACCCGTGGGACTTGGCGGACTGGTTCACGACGCGGCTCGGCGGCGAGCCGCCTCAACCCACGGCCCCATCCGAGACGCGGTTGGGGTTCGAGCCAGGCACTGCCACGCACACGACGCGGTCGAGCGAGGACTTTCACGACCGGCTGCTCACGGTGTACCAACTTCTTCGGTTCACCGAAGAAAGCGGGATCCCTCCGGTGGTCCCGAGCGTTTACTTCTCCAAAGACGCGCACGTAACCGCCGCGACATGGTTCGCGGACCACGACCCGTCGCGAACGCAGTCTCTAATGTTCCGGCTGCGGGCGGAGAATATTCTGGACTCGTACCTCTCTCGGTCCCGCATCGCGGCGCTCCCACAACCACTCGTGGACCGGTGGCGTACCGATGCACTGCGGGCCGCAGAGGCCTCTGTTCCCTGTGCCGGTGCTGGCCGGCGGGACGCACCACCCGTAGAACGCCGCGCGGCGGATCGACTAACTGCTGCCACCACAATTCTTGCACGCTTGATCGTTCGCGCACCGGAGAACGAGCGACAACGACTGTGGGAATTCGCTCGATCACTCGCACCGATCCCTGCCGTTCGCGGCCACGTCACTAACCCCCAGGCAGTGCGCGCGCTGTTCCACGCCCTTGCCGCAAATGCTTCGGTGGAAGAGATCGAGGCCCAACTCCCAGCGTTATTCAACATCCCGCTTCCCGGTGAGCCAGACTTTCACGTCTTTCACCCAGACAACTGGCCCGATCCACCCTTGGTGGTAGGCGACCGTGCGAGGCGGCGGTCAAGCGGTTTGAGAACTGGGCAACTAACCTCGGCCCGTCGCCGAGCCGTTACCGCTTTGAAGTCAGAAGGAACCCAACTGCGCCGCGCGGCGATGTGGCGGTGCGATCTCCTTCACGATCTCGGCGCGACATCAGCCGCCGACGAGCGAGCAATGGCGGTTGCGTTTTGGGGCCCTGTCCTCAAGAAATCGGGGTTGCCTTGGGAGTTGTGGGGGCCGTACACGGGGAAACTCGCGCTCTCGATACCAGTGCCTAGCGGGCGGTCTGCGGCGGTGAGAGTGAAGGAAGACATTCTGGCTAAACAGCTAGGAGCGGTCCTCGGTGGGTTCGTCCAGCCGGACAGCTACTTTCGACTGATCCGGTATGCGACTGCCCCACGGACCACCCCGCATGACACCCGCAGGGAGTACATCGAGTGGACGGCGGAGGATCACGAATCGCTGTTCAAAAAACTGCGTGCATGGTGGAACGACCACGGACGGGAGGCGGTAACCAGTCGCCGCGAGAGGCGGCTCTTCGAGGACTGGGACAGGGACGCACTCGCGCTGTTCATGCGGGGCTTGTGGGACGTGGTCCGGGATGTACTGTTGCCGCACGTTCGGCGGCGGAGCCGCCTCGCGAGTGAGATCCTTTCCTTCGTCGAGGAAGTGCGGGACTGCGGCCTACCTGTAGGTAGCGTGTTGCCGGCTACGTTGCTTGTTCGGCCGCTCAGCGAGTTGAACGTCGTTGTCTCGGACCTCCGTCGTGAGTTCGCGCACACTGGTGTAGAGTTCTACCTCTCCGCGCTGCGAGGCCTCAACCACTGGGCGGAGTTGTCCCGTTCTGACAGGGGGCGTTCGACTACCCTCCCGGCGATTCCGCCAGATCTGCTCCGGGAGATCGGGGCGACCGTGGCGACTCGTCGCCCGGGTGCGCTCAGGTTGGCGCTCCAAGCGTCGGTCCACATCCTCGGCCAACTTCAAGTCGCCGCGGACCGTCAGTTTCGAAACAGCCTTCTTGTCGGCCTCGACTACCTCTTCTCCGAGTTGGCTTATTCCGAGCGGGCGAGCTCTCAGCGAGGTATCAAGTACGAAGAAATTCCATCGACTCGATACGAGGTGGTGCGGCTCGCGAAAGCCCTCTCGGATCTCGGTGACGCGGGAGACAGGGTAGTGCAAGCGTGGCTTGAGGCGGCTCGGTCGGACCCGCTCCCAGAGATCCGACGGGCTGCGGGTACGATTTCGGACTCAGAAGAGGATTGATCGCGACGGAGTCGCGGGCGATGTTGTGGCCCCCGTGAGTAACCACGCCGATCCCGCCCGGACCGTACTGGGTGCTCGCAGGATCGGTTCGGTTCGGTTCGGGTCGGATCGGTGCCGTAGCTACCCAGTTGGCATAACCTTGACAGAACCCCCTCCGACCTGACACAACCCCCCGCCCGGACCCGCGATTTCAAGGCGTTCCCGGGGTTCCGTCAGTTGTGTCAACTGTCGGGTAAGGGAAACACAACCGGCCTCGACTCCCCGGGGGGCGGGGCCGATGATGGTGGGCAACCACCCCCAGGAGAGGCGCCGTGGCCCACCTCGTCCGCCAGGCCAAGACCTACTACACCGACCCGGCCGGGAAGCGGGTGCCGAAGGGCACGCCCGGGGCCAAGAAGGTCACCGAGAAGAGCGCCAAGTGGTACGGGTGCGGGATCCCCGGGCTGCCCCCCAACAAGCGGGTGCCCCTGGCCGCGACCCGGGACGCCGCCCAGCGGATGCTCAACGACCTGGTCCGGAGGGCGGACCAGGGCCGGGCGGGGATGCTGGACCGGGACGACGCCCGGAAGACCCTCGCCGAGCACCTGACGGCCTTCGAGGGGGACGTGGCCCTCGGACTGGGTGTGAAGGGCGGGCAGAAGCGGACCGCCCCGGACCCCGAGCACGTCGCCCTCGTCGTGGCCCGGGTGCGGGCCGTGGTCGAGGGGTGCGGGTTCAAGATGGCCGCCGACCTCGCCCCCTCCTCGGCCCCCCAGAAGGTCGCCCGGTACCTCCAGGCCCGCGTGGCGAGGGACACGCGGGACGGGGGGTTCTCCCCCCAGACTGCCGACTTCCACCTGGCCGCGGCCCGGCGGTTCGTCCGCTGGCTGGCCCGGAAGGTCCCGGTCCCCGCGGACCTGCTGGACGGCCTGCCGGGGTTCAACCCGAAGGCGGACCGGCGGCACGCCCGGAGGGAGATAGGGCCGGTCGAGCTGGCCGACCTGATTGAGACGACCCGGGCCAGCAAGAAGGTGGTCCGCGGCCTCACCGGGACCGACCGTGCGACGCTCTACTTGACCGCCTTCGCCACGGGCTACCGGGCCGGCGAGTTGTCCGAGTTGGGGCCGGAGAACTTCGACCTGGACACCGACCCGCCGGCGGTCGTCCTCCCGGCCAGGCTCACCAAGAACAAGAAGGCCGCCCGCCAGCCGATCCAGCCCGGACTGGCTGAGTTGCTCGGGGCGTACCTCGCCGGGAAGCCCCGGGGGAGGGCGGTGTGGCCCGGGACGTGGGGCGAGAAGCCGGCCAAGGTGCTGCGGGTCGACCTGGCGGCCGCGGGGATCCCGTACTGCGTCGAGGGGGTGAACGGGAAGGAGTACGCCGACTTCCACGCACTCCGGCACTCATACCTCTCGGCCCTCTCCGCGGCCGGGGTGGGGGCCAAGGAGCTCCAGGAACTCGCCCGGCACTCGGACCCCCGGCTCACCCTCGGGATCTACACCCACTCCCGAGTCGAGGCCCTGGGGGCCTCCGTTGCCAAGCTCCAGATCCCCGGGGTGGGGGAGGCCAGCCCGCTGTCCCGCCTCTCACGCCAGGACCTCGAACGGGCCGTGGTCGCCCTGGCGGCACTCGTTCGGGCCCTCACCGGTCCCGGATACACCACGGTTACACCCAGGGTTACACCGGCACTGGGCACGCCCGGGGATTCGGTGGGACCGTCGGAGACTCTTTAGATCGTTACATGACCCATGGGGGTAACGCAACGCACCCTGGGAAAGCCAGGGTGCGGGACGGGTGGGGATGGTTAAGGACGGGTGGGGACTGAGTACCCTCGGCGCGATTTGAACGCGCGACCCCCGGTTTAGGAAACCGGTGCTCTATCCACTGAGCTACGAGGGCAAAGGTTTAACATATCAGCACTTGCGTCGCCCCATCTCGCTCACTCCTCCGGTCGGTGACACCCCGACTGACACCCCGTATCCTCGGATGCGGCCGGGGGGCGTTGTGACCGCCCCCGGACAAGACACGCGAACCCCCAGCGAGGCTCGCCATACCCGAGGAGCATGATACCGCGTCCGCAGGCGCAGGCAAATCCCTGAAGCCCAACAAGCCGTACCCCGGGTTCCCGCTGTTCCCCCACGCGACGAAGCGGTGGGCCAAGAAGATCCGCGGCGGGACGCACTACTTCGGCCCGTGGGACGACCCCGACGGGGCACTGAAGAAGTACCTCGCCGAGAAGGACGCGCTCCACGCCGGCCGCAAGCCGCGGGAGGTGTCAGCGGGTGTCACGGTCAAGGACGTCTGCAACCAGTTCTTCAACGCCAAGAAGGCGATCGTCGAGTCCGGCGAACTGACCAACAGATCCCGGGAGGACTACCGGTCCGCGTGCGAGGTGGTGATCGCTTGCTTCGGGAAGGCCCGGCTCGCGGACGACGTCGGCCCCGACGACTTCGCGGCCGTGCGGGCGGCGCTGGCCAAGCGGCTCGGCCCCGTGTCGCTGGGGAACACCATCCAGCGGGTCCGGAGCGTCTTCAAGTTCGCGACCGACAACGGGCTGGTCACCTGCCCCGTGTTGTACGGCCAGAGCTTCAAGCGGCCGTCGCGGAAGACGATCCGCGTCGAGCGGGCGAGGAGGGGGCCGAAGCTGTTCACCGCCGCCGAGGTGCGGGCCATGATCGACGGGGCGACGGTGCAGGTCGGGGACGCGGAGCCGGAACTGGTGCGGCCGGGCCGGGCGGTCCGCGCGATGGTCCTCCTCGGGATCAACTGCGGGTTCGGCAACGCCGACTGCGGGCGGCTCCCGCGCTCGGCGGTGGACCTCACCCGCGGTGTCGTCGATTACCCCGGGCCGAAGACGGGCATCCCGCGGCGGTGCGTGCTGTGGCCCGAGACCGCCGCCACGATCCGCGAGGCCTCGGCCGCCCGGCCGGAGCCGACGGACCCGGCCGACGCGGACCTCGTGTTCGTGACGAAGTACGGCCGGCCGTGGGCGAAGGACACCGCGGACCCGACGCTCGCCAAGGAGTTCAAGAAGCTCCTCCGGGCGCTGCGGATCGACGCGCGGAAGGGGGTCGGGTTCTACACGCTGCGGCACACGTTCCGGACCGCCGCCGAGTCGAAGGACCAGCCCGCGGTGGACTACGTCATGGGGCACGAGGTGGCCCACATGAGCAGCCACTACCGCGAGACGATCAGCGACGACCGGCTCCGGGCCGTCGCGGACCACGTCAGGAAGTGGGTGTTCGGCGAGGCCGCGTGACCGCCGCTCAACGACCCGGGCCGGGGATCACTCCCCGGCCCGCTCGCGTTGCGGCGTCCACTTTAGGACCTGGGCTGCGTACACTGCGGGGGCCATCTAGGGCCGAACTCCGCCGCCGCGGGCCGTACACCCTCCGCAGAGGCCCGAGCGACCACCGCAGCTCCCCGATCTCGTTCGTGGGCCGCCCGTCGGGGTGCCGGTAGTGCGTCGTGGCCCACCGCATGAACGCGACGAGCAGCTCGCTGACGGTCAGGTTGCCGACGCCGAGCCGGACTCGGCCTCGACGGTCAGGGCCGCGATCGCCTTCAGGTCTTCCGACGCCTCGCACGGCCTCGAAAGTGACTCTACAATGATGCGTACCCGTCCCCCCACGGCTAGTTCCGGAGAGTGCCCGTGGCCAAGATCCTGGTCGTAGACGACGACGCGGACGCCCGCGACACCCTGGCGGTGCTGCTCCGGGACACGGGCCACCAGGTCACGTGCGCGGCCAGCTGGCGGGAGGCATTGCCGGTCGTCCTGGCGCAACCACTGGACGCTGTCGTCCTGGACCTGCGGATGCCGGAAATGGACGGCTCGTCGTTCCTCGAGGTGGTCCGCTCGTACCACCGCCTCCGGACGCTCCCGGTGGTCGTGCTGACCGGGGTCGGGGACGGGCCACTCGCCGACCGGGCGCGGGCGCAGGGGGTGGCCGCGGTCCTTCAAAAGGCCACCACGGCCCCTCGCGACATCCTCGCCGTGATCGACGAGTGTGTCCCCCACCCGGCCGACGGCCGGCCACCCGACCCGGAGGGCCTCGCGGAGGGGGCCGCGCCGCCGGGGGAGTCGCCGGTGCCGAGGGTGTTGATCGTGGACGACGAGCCGGCGGTGCGGCGCATGGGCCGCGCGGCGCTCGAGTGGGCCGGGTTCGAGGTCGAGGAGGCGGGGGACGGGGCGGACGCGGCCCGCGCGTTCCGGACCCGGCCGGCCGACGCCGTCGTGTGCGACCTGTTCATGCCCGAGCGGAACGGGATCGAGCTGATGAACGAGCTGGCCCGGGAGTTCGGGGACGTGCGGTTCGTGGCGATCAGCGGGGGCGGGGGCGAGGGCAAGTACGACCTGCTCCCGGCGGCCCGACTGATCGGGGCCCGGGTTGTGCTGAGGAAGCCGTTCGACCGGGCTGCGTTGGTCCGCGCCGTGCGGGACGCCCTCGCCTAATAGCCGCGACTCAGGGGTGGTCGCCCCCGAGTCGATTCATTCCGATCCGTCCCCCAAAGGGAGGGCCGCCGAAATCACCCCTGCGGTTTCCTCCGGCAGTGACCCAGAGCAGGTGAGGGCAATGCCCACACCTGACGCGGGTCGGATATCGTGTGCGGGTTACGCCCACAGAATCGACCGGGTGGCCGGTGGGAAATGAACGGGGGCGGGGGTTGTTACACCCCCGCCCCCGCGTCTCTCCGGAGCCCTGACCCTGTGCCGGCCGTCGCCCAATCAGCCGTGCCGGACCAGGGGCTCCGACTGAGTCCTGCCCGCGCGGCCGCCGGTGTCAAATCGCTTCCGGCCGAAAGGTCAGCCACCCGGCTCACCCGCGCCCGAGCTCGGCGCAGTCCGCCCGGGCGGCCGCCAGGTACGTGCGGACCGTGGCCGCGTACTCGGCCGGGTCGATCTCCTCGGGGAGCGTCTGGAGCAGCTGCGCCCGGACCGCGGCCGGGGCCGCCGCCACCTCGACGTCGGCCCCGTGGACCTCCGCGAGCAGCGCCGCGGCCCGGACCCGCTGGGCGTCGGACAGCGCGGCCCACGGCACGGGCGACAGGGCCCCGAACTCGGTCACCACCTCGACCCGCTGGCCGTCCCGGGGCACGGCGGTGACGAGCCGGGGCGGGGCGTCCCGCGCGGGGAGCGGCTGCGGATCGGGGGTGGGGCGGCCCATGGGTTGGTCCCTCCGGGTGATGCCCGCGAGCCACGCGCGGGTGACGTGCAGCGTACCACGCCCACCCGGGCGCACAAGGGTCGCGGTGGCGGCCCGCTGCCGTGTTACGCGGACCAGGCGAGGCCCCCGCCGGTGCCGTCGTCGTGGAACCGGAGCCGGCGGGCCGACAGCTGGTTCCCGTTTAGGCGGCGGTTCACCGTCATCGTGCCCGCCCCGACCGCGTCCGCGATCACCCGCTGGCTCATACCCTGCTCGTGGAACTTCCGCACCCACGCGGCCCGGTCCTCCCGCGTCAGGTGCCGCCGCTCGTCGTTGAGCAGTGCCGCGGGTTCCATGCCCGGAACCGGCGTGATTTGCTGACACGTTATTCCGTGCACTCTCGATCACACCTCTGGATCGCCCGTCGCGCTCGCCCCGCGGTTCGGAACACTCCGCATGCTCCCGCCCCGCCGCTCCCCAACGTCGCCCCCGACCCCGCCCGTGCCGATCGGCTCTGTGGCGGTCGCGTGGGACGGCCACCCTCAGCACCCGCTCGCCGTGGACGTGGACGCGATCGCGTTCGTCGTGCTGGTCGAGGGCGCGGCCGTGCAGCTGGCCGAGTACCTCCGACGGCACCCCGAGCGCCGGCCCGGCGTCCTCGCGACGCTCGCGGAATGGCTCGACGCGCGGTGAGACCGTCCCCGTTGCGGTTCCGGCACAGATCGAAGATGCTCGTGTGGCCCGGCGAGAGCCCGCACCACGCTCGGAACGGGCCGCCTGGCGAACCGACACGGAGGATCTGCGATGCCCGCTCACAAGCTGCCGGACCTGGACCCGGCGACGCTCGACCCGGACCGGGTGCTGTCGATCGGCCAGGTGGCGAAGTTGGCCCCGGGCGTGGCCGAGGAGAACCACTGCCACCGGGTGACGATCCGCCGGTGGGCCACGAAGGGGGTGAGGGTCGCGGGCCGGGTGCTGCGGTTCGGGGTGACCCGGACCCCGGGGGCCAGCGGCTCGTGCGGTGGGGCGACTACCTCGCGTTCCGCGACGAGTGCGCCCGGCTCCGAGACGACCCGCCGGCCCCGGAGATCGTGACCCCGGCCGAGCGGAAGCGGCGGGCGAGCGTGGCGGCCGCGGAAGCTCGTCGCCTCTTTGGTCTGCCGGCCGGGAAGACGCCGTGACCGCCGCCCTGCTCTGCACCGGTTTCGCCTGCCTCGCCGCCGCGCTCGCCGTGGCCGCCTGGCCCACGTCCGGACGTGGGTATTCGGCGAACCCCCCTGACGTAAACGCACAACAGCGTGAGGGCATACCGATGGCGCGTTGTCTCTGCCCGAATGATGCGATGGCTATTCCGCAGGTGGCTTGCGTGCGTGGTGGATCGGAAACGACATTCTTCTGGTGCTGGTCGTGTACGGAACTGTTTGCGTTCGTCGGGGAACCGGGGAAGTTGGTTGCAGGATTTGCTCAGGCGGGACGGGACGGTTGGCGTTTGTTCAAGACTTATGGATCGGATTCAGAGGTTCAGTCTGCCGTTGCCGCCGTTTCTCAGGTGAAGCGAGAGGGGGCGGTAGGATAAGTGCAGTTCGGATGTTAAGAAGTCGCACCCGTGTGGTTACATGGCTTCGGAGGCGAGCCGCGTGACCTCTACACAACGCCGCGGGCCGGCGCGGCTCGCCCCAATCCCGACGCACTTGTCGGGAGCCTGCGTGCCGTACAGACGCCCCCGGCAAGTCGGGCTCTCCGGGTCGTTCCTAGGGTGTGGCCCGCAGGTGATCCGGAGGGCGGAGCATGGACCGGGAGGAGATCGAGGCCATCGGGGTGCGGCTCCTGGCCGAGGCGCGGGCGCTGCGGGAGGCGTTCCCCGATGCGGCGGTGGTACCGGGCCGCGCCGTCCCGGACGTCCCGGACGGGGAAGCCGGACCGGAGGGGGCGCTGTGGCGGGCCCTGCGGTGCCTGCGGGACGAGGTGGCGCTCGTGCGGGCCGGGGCGGCGGGCACCGTGGTCGTGCTCGGCGACGAGATCGCGTGCGTCGAGCGGCTCGTGCCGGCCGGGTGACCCGGCCGGACGGGCGGCTACCGGAGGGCGGCGTACTCGGCGTCGAGGCGGGCGAGGACCGCGGCCTCGCGGGCCGGGTCGTGCGCGAGTTCAACGGCCACGCGAATCGTGACGTACCGGGCGACCCGGTGCCGGAACGTCGGGGGCGGGTCGTCGGCCCACGCGGACCCGAACCCGGTCCGCTCGCGGAGCACGGGCTCCAGCTCGTCGACGGCCCCGGACAGGGACACGTCCCCGGCGATCACCCGGGCGGCGACCCGGCCCGATGCCTCGCCCTCGCGGACCGCGCGGACCCGCTGGGCGTCGAGGGCCGCGGCGTCGCCCTCGTGCCCGCGCACCTCCTCCCGGGCGTCGGCCCCGAGGGACGCGTCGATCCCGAGGGCGGTGAGGGCGATACCGAGAAGTGCGGCGGCCGAGGCGGCCCCGGTGCGGCGGGCGGACATGGGCGGTCCTCCTGACGGTGCGCGAGCGGGTGTTCGAATACGACAACGGCGGAGCCTGTCACCGCGGCCCGTCGATCCGGGTCACCGGTCCCCGGCCCGCTCGCGTTCTGTGGCGTCTACCCCTGGACCCGAGTACAATGACACCTTGCGGCCGGCCGGGGGCACACCGCGCCCGGTGGACCGCGACCGGGGCCGAAATGCAGATCACCGTGTACCTCCGCTCCTACGCCGTCGCCGGCTCCCCCACCTCGGTCTCGTTCGGCCCCGACCACGCCCGCCAGCGGCACACCTTCACCGTCGATGGGCAGGTGCACGAGGCCGCCCACGCGGTGCGGTCCGTGGTCGTCCCCGACGGCGCGAGGCTGGACACGGTGGACGGGGTGCTCCGCTGGAGGGACGGCACCGGGACCAACAGCTCGACGGCGCAGGAGGTCTTCGAGCTCGCGAGGGCGGGGGACCGGGGGTTCAGCCTCGGGACGGTGTGAAACGCGAATTCGCGATTCGGAACTCGCCCCGGCGTCTCATCAACCGGGATCCCGGCCGATATCGGAATTCCGTTATCGGCCCCAACCACGGTCATCACGACCGTGGTTGCTTCAGTCATCACCTTCTTGGTGACGACTGGCCCCGCGTGTGGGCCAGAAGACCACGCGCGGCCGAAACGACCGGACACCGCCGACCATTTCCGCGACGTCACGAAATTGGCTAGTGCAGCGCACCCCGAGCGGCGACGCGCAAGCGGAACCGCCGCGGCGCGGACCGGGAGCCGGCCGGTTGCAGCGCGACCCGACCCAACTGGTAGCCACCGGCTACCGGGTCACCCCGTGTACCGGGCCCGGTCGTTGGCCGCCTTCAGCTCGTCGTGGATGCTGAACAGGACCGCGATCACCATGGGCGTGATCATCAGCCGGAACGTGAGGAAGTCGTAGATCGGGCTGTCGGACGAGCGGCGGCGGGACACGGAACCCTCGGGTCGTGGGCGGACGGTCGGAACAACGGGCACGCGGGCGGTGAGAGTACCCGGCCCGGACCGGGCACGCAATCATGGTTGCGCGTGAACGTCAGTCAGCCCGACTGTCGCGAACGGTACGACCGGCGTAAAGTGACCCGGCCGCAATCGCGCGACGTTCGCTCAGGACGGCCGAGGGCCGCGGGGTGAGGTTTACCCGGGCGGAGGGGAGATCGCGCCGCGGCGGGGCAGCGGCGAACGCGGGCCTGCGGAACGGAGAGCGTTACGCAGCTCCCGCCTCGGGGGCCTTGGGCAGTCGTCAACGAGAAGTTGATGACTGGCCCGAACGCGGGCATGGGCTGGTGTGGTGGAGATCGCCGCACGAGACGCCGGGGGCCGGTCAGGTCGGGGGTTCGGGCGGGGTCGGCCGCGGCGGTGCGACCGTCTCACCGGTGACCGGGTCGGTCGCGGTCGGAGTGAGGGCCCACGCGACGTTCCGCCACCACTCAAGGCGCGCCCGGGTCGCGGCCAGCTTCTTCGCCGCGTCGGCGAGCCGACGCAGGGCCGGGGAGAGGGGCGCGGCGGCCGGCGTGTTCTTCACGTCCGCCAGGCTCATCTCAAATCCCCTGGTGTTCCTCAGGCGGCCGGGCCGACGATACCGGCGGCGTGCTGGAACCGCAAGGGGATGGGGCGTGTTCTTCAACCCTTCCACCCGGCCCGCCCCGCTTCTCGGCCTTCCGCTTGTCGTACTCCTTCACCCGCGTGGCCTCGCACTGCAAGCAGTAATGGTTGCGGCCGTCGGGACTGTCCACGCGCTTCGAGAACTCCCGCAACTCCTTCACGGCGCGGCACCGCCCCCGGCACACCTTGGTCCGCTTCTCGCCGGCGAGCGTGAGTACCACGGCTTCGAGGGTCGAGCCCGTGGCCGTGCGGCGGGCACCGGCCGCCCCGAGGACCGCGGCGGAGATGGTCCGGTCGCCGTTCTCCACGTCGGTGGTGCGGGCGACGTGCAGTGTGACGTCCTCGGCGAAGATGGCCACGAGCGCGGCCCAGTTGTCCGCCGCGTGGACCGCGTCCGCGTCCACATGCGCGGGCGGGTGCGGCGGGTCCTTCGAGGCGAGCTTCAGCGGCGCGACCGGGTCGTCGCGGTGCAATTCCAGCCACGTCCGCACCTGCGTCGCGGTGACCGCGTGCCCGTCGGCAGCCTGCTCGACAGCGTACTCGCGCAGGGACTGCGGGACGCCGGGCTCCGACAGTGCGTACATCGCCGTCGGCGTGACGTGCCTCAACACGTCGGGGTCGGCCGCGCCGAACGCCCGGTGGACCGCGAGCAGCCGGGACGCGCTCCGCCGCGGCACCTGGGCCTCCGCCGCGAGCCACGGCTCCCACTTCCCGCGACCGAGCCGCTTGCGCGCACGGGCCAGCACCCGCCCGGCCTCGAGCACTTCGCCCACGCTGCGGCGGAGGCGGACCCGCAGCTCGGCGGCCGCGCGGTGTAACCACGCCCGGTCCGGCTCGGCCATGCCGGCGTAGTCGAACGGGGCGGCGGTCTCGTCGGTGGTGTCGGTCACGGGGATCGCTAAGGGGGCGTGGACCTGCGTGACCATCTCGGTCACGCAGGTCGCGGCGTCAGAACAGGCGGAACTCCCCGGTGTCGGGGTCGTAGCTGATCTGGCCCCATTCCTCCTCGGTCAGCTCGTCGTCGTCATCGTCGAGGTCGTCGTCGTCCCCGGGCTCGTCGGGGTCGTCCTCGTGCGGCCGGGCCGCCGCGAGGCTGAGCCGGACCCGAGCGGGGTCGGCCCGGACCAGGGGCGGCACCAGCACCGCCGGCACCTTGGAGAACGTGCCGGTGGCCGGGTCGAAGACCGCGTACAGGTCGGTGGAGACGCGGCGGTACAGGCGGGGCTCTCGGTCGGCACTCATGGTGGTGCTCCGGGGTGGGGAACGAGATCGGGCGGCCGCGGTCACCGCTCCCGCCGCAGGTCGAGGATCGGCACCCCGATGTTGCCCGGGGCGGGGACCTTCTCGACGTCCCGCATGCTGAACGGGTGGCCGGCGCGGATCCACTCGTTGAAGATGTCGCCGGCCGGGTCCCCCCGCTCCTCCATCGTGGCCCGGATCCGCGCCACCGCCTTGTCGATGGACTCGCTCCGGGCCAGGCCGAGGGACACGGACTCGATGAGGTTGTTGAGCGCCTCGAGGCAGTTGGCCAGGAAGGGGACGCCCAGCTCGAGCAGCCGGTTGACGAGCGTCAGGAGGGTCTCCCGGATCGGAACCAGCTCCTCGCTGATCGCGTCCTCCATCTTCGACTGCCGGTCGATCAGCTCGGCGTACTTCGCGCCGAGCTCGCCCCCCTCGCGGACCTGGGCCATGAGGCTCCTGATGTCGGCGTTGGCCGAGGCGGCGGCGATCGGCCCGTTGTACTGGGCCAACTCGCGCCCCCGCTTGGCCAGCGCGTCGAGCGCGTCGCCGGCCGCGGAGCCGACCTTGGCCACGGTCGCCATCGCGACGCCGGCGGCGGCCCCGTACGGCCCTAACCGGTTCAACCCGGCGACCGCCCCCTCGATCGCCCCGCCGATGGCCGGGGCGGTGCTGCCCGCGGCGACCCCCGATGCCGCCCGCCCGGCCGGCGAACTCCCCCCGGGCCGCCGTCTCCTGCAGCGCGGGCTCTGGGACCGGGGGGATACCCCCGGACGGCAGTGACCACATCCATCCCGCCGCACCGAAGCCGCCCTTCGCCGACTCGACGTTGAGGGCGGCCTTGGCACGCTTCAACGTCTTGATCGAGTGGCCCGCTTCGGTGGCCCTCTCGAACACCGTCGCCGCGGCAACCGATCCCCCGCTCAGTAGCCCCCGCGGGAACGCCGCGGCGGCTTCCTGTGCCCCGATCGGCTCGCCCGCGGGCTCGGGCTCCTTCGCAGCACCGGCCGGGGCGCTCGCCTTCATCGCGGCGACTTGCTCCTCGATCCAGCCGAGGTAGGACCACATCACGGACTCGTCCGAAGTGAGCGGCCCGTTCCCGAACCGCTTCCGCGACACGTCCTCGACCTTTGCGAGGTACCGCACGCCCTCGCCGACGCCGTACCGGAACTCCTTCACCTCGAACCCCACGTCCGGGGCCGGCCCCACGGGCTCCCCGGCGAGCGCCCGCCGCAGGTTCGTGACGCGATTCCACACGGCGATCTCGTCGGCGGAGAGCAGGTCGCCGCCGCGGCCGCCGGCGTACACCGTCGCGAGGTGCTCGCGGGCGGTGGGACCGTGCCCGTACGCGAACGGCCTCGGCTCGTACGGCGCGGCGGGAGCCGGGGTCGGGGCGGGCGGCGGGGGCAACAGGGTCTCATCGAAGATGGCGATCACGGGGCGGGTCCTCGTGGTGTGGAACTGGGTGGGGGTCAGGTGTTCCACGGTGGGACACCTGCCGGGGTCACGACAACTTGCGGCTCGCGGTCTCCAGGACCGCCAGGAACTCGCGGGCCTGGTCCTCGCGGGCGAACCGGATCACGATGTCCCGCTGCGGGCTGAGCCCGGTGAGGCTGCCCTCCGGCAACCGGATCGTCGCGCTCTCCGCGGGCCGCACGCTCTCGGCCAACCTCGTCACCGCGGCCACAGCCTCGGCCTACTGCACCAGCGCCTTCAGGTCACTCGTCGTCATCTGCGTCATCTCCAGGTTGTGGCCGCACTCGGCGGCCGGATCAGGTACAGGAACTACTCGCCGCTCAGGTCGAACAAGGTCGCGCCCGCCACAGCCGGGGCTCGCGGCGCCGCCGCAGGAACTTCGCCGCGGTGCTCTCGCTGCACGTCGCCACCGGATGCCACGCCCCGCCGGTCTGGTGCTCGAGCCGCACCCGGGCGGCCCCGCGAACGGTCGTCGTGGCCACGGTGACCGTCACGTTGATCGTCCTCATCGTCGTGCGCCTCGTCGGAGTGAGTCCGCAACCACTACCTGCCCGGCCCGAGGTCGGCCCGCTCGCCCAGCTCGATCGCCGCGAGGTAACCCGCCGCGGTCCCGATCACCCGCCACCGGTTGCCGCGGGCGTGCGGCTTGAAGGGCAGCGTCACGGGCGGGGTGCTCATGCGGCCCTCGTCGCCGAGGCCAGGCCGCGGACCAGATCTTCGAACCGGGCCACGCTCGCCCGGACCCGCTCCAGGTCGCCCGCCGCCACGGCGGCGGTGACCTCGCCGGCCGCGGCCGCAACGCCCGGGTGCCGGCCGCTCACCCCGAGCGACGCGACCATCGCGTCGGCCTCGAACTTCAGCCGGTGCATCTCCGCCTTCGCCGCGGCGGTCAGCGCGTCGGCGTTGTTCTTCAACCACTCGCGGTCGCCGCCGGTGAGCAGGGCCGCCGGGCGGACCCGGATCGTGCCCACCGGGGTCACGGTCAGCGCGGTGCCGCGGGTGCGGAACGCGGCGAGCTTGTCGGTTGCGTCGGCTGGGGCGATCATGCTGCGAGTTCCTCCGTGTCGTCAGCGCCTTCGCCCCCAAGTGTCACGCTGTCACGCGGTGTCACACATTCCGAACCAACGTGGCCCTTACACACCTTTAATGCCTCTGACCCTGCGCCCCATGCGTGAGTTAGAAAGTCATGCGTGGCACCGCGTGATAGCGTGAAGCCCCCGTCCGTGCCCGAGTCAATCCGTTCGCGCAGTCCGATCCCCGAGTGCACCCGGATCCGGGTGCCGTCGCGGCGGTGCTGACTCGCAACCACGCGGGGGCACGCGGCTTGCAGGTCGCGGCCGAACATGGTCTCCGACCCGCACTCGCGGTGGCGGTCCTCGTTCCAACTGCGCCACGCCTGGTACAGGACGGGGAAGTCAACGGTCTGGTCCGCCCCGACGGTGCAGGCTTCGCGGATGAACACGCGGACCGGGCTCGACATGGCATCCAGTTCCTCGGCGCACTGCTCCGCGGCCCGGTTCGGGGTGAACCCGCCCTGGCGCCGCAGCCTCACCCACCCCTCGGCGGCCCAGGCGAGGATCCCGGGCAACACGGCGGTCAGTTGCGACCGGAGAGTTTGGTTCTCCCGCCCGAGCCACGAGTTCGGGGTGCTCAGGATGTAGAACCGGGACGCGATGGCCCCCGAGGCGTCCGGCAGCCGGTGCGTCTCGTTCGACGCGATGACGAACCGGACCCGGAGCCGGGCGGTCACCTGCCGCCGGTTCTTGCGGTTGACGGTCTGCGCGTCCTCCCCGCTGATGGACAGGAGCCGCTCGATGACGGCCGCACAGTCCGTGCGCCCGGACAGCCGGGCGTCGGGGATGACGGCCACCCGGCGGCCGAGCAGGGGCTCGAGCCCGAACGGCTCGCCGAGCGCCGCGAAGGTCGTCACGGCCACGTTCGCGGCCCCCACCAGCTCCTCCATGACACCGAGGATCGTGTCCTTGCCGCTCCGGCGCGGGCCGGTGAGGAACAGTACCTTCTGCCGCGCGGTGTCGGCGCTCAGCAGGTAGCCGAACCACTCCTGGAGCCCGGCGATGCTCGCGGCGTCGCCGCTGAACCACTCGCCAATGCTCCGGAGCCACACCTCGGGCCGCGCCGGCGGTCACCGGGAACGGCAGGGCGGCCGGGGTGAACCACCGCGGCGTCGGGGGCGAGAAGGCCGGCCGGCCGGCGGCGATGTCGCCGAGGGTGAACAACCCGTTCGGCGCCGGCGATCACGTCCACGAGGTCGCGGTCGCCCGGGGCCGGGCCATCCAGAACGGCGGGTCGCTGTCCGTGTTTGGGTAGTTCACCTGAGAGGCCAGGTTCAACCGCACGTCGGACTTCACCCGATACCCGTCGGGTAACAGTTGGCGGGTGCGGTCACTCGCCGGCGAGCGGGTCGGGGATGGTGAGCAGGCACGGGGGGATGGAGTCGGCGTTCAGGAGCGTGTTCGAGGCGTCGCCGAGGTACTCGATCGCGTCGGCGAGTTCCCGCTCGCTGTACGCCTCGTGGAGCGGGTGCCGCGGGTCGAGGACCGCCGCCCGGAGCCGGCCGGCGTCGTTGAGGAGCTTCTCAAGGACGCCGCGGGCGAACACGATTCACCGGGCGGCCGCGTCCCGGGGCGTGGCCGGCGGGGCCGCGGGCCCCTTCACCTTCTTCGCGCGTGCCATGTCGTACTCCGTGTGCGTGGTGGGTCAGGCCGCGGGGGCGGTGGTGAGCGCGACGCAGGCCGGGCACACGGGCCGCAGGCGGTCGCGTCGAAGAACGTGGCGGCGCAGCACTCGGGGCACGGGGGCGGGCTGCCGATCGACCGCCGGCGCGGGGCGGGCCGCCGCGAGTTCCGTCGTGGATGACATCCCCTTCGCTGCGGCCGTCGCGACCATCGCAATGGCGTTCGTTGCCGGCGTGGCCTCGGGCCGCCTCATCGAAGCCGACCGGTGGCGGCACTCGGCCGACGCCGAGCCCCGCGAGGGCGTGCCGGTGCGATCGGGCCGGCGGCTGTACTCGGTGAAGCGGATCGTTCCTTCGCCCGACCGCGACCACTGACCGGCCTCACTTCCCCTTCTGCCGTGCCGCCACGCCGGACTGCTCACGCCCGGCTACCGACTGCACCCGCCGCCGCAATCGCACCGTGGGCGGCGTGATCCTGGAACCGCGGCCCCGCGACCGACGGCCCGCGACCGGCGTGTCAGTCGGCACGGTCCTGCCCGACCGCGTGGTACGACTGGTGGAGCGTGGTCTGCCTGTCGCGAGCGTGGTCTGCCTGTCGCGATCGGGCGCATTGTGTCGAAATGAGAGCGGCCCCGTGTCACCACGGGGCCGCTCCGCGTCAATCGTTACGGCCCACCCGAACGGCGGGGCCTTCAGCGTCCCAGTCGTCGGCCCCGGCCGAGGTGCCGGGGCCCCGGCCGGCCCGGGCGCGACACAGGAGCGCGTCCTCGAGCACCGCCCGGGTGCCCCCGTCGAGCACGGACGCGGCCGCGATCGGCCCGAGCAGCGCCAGGAGCCCGATCAGGTCCGGCCAGGTCCGGCACGCCACCAGGCACGACCGGTCGGGCGTGCAGAACGCCACCACCCAGCACGCCCCGGCACGGGCCTCCCCGGCCCGCTCCCAGAGCACGAAGTGGGTCCCGTCCGTGTCGCCGAACTCCTGGCCCCGTCGGTACCCGGCCGCCCCCAGCCGCTCGTCCCGGAGCTCCCCCGGCTCGGGGAGCACCTCGCACGGGCGGAACTGACCACCCTCGAATACGAACTCCTGCTCCATCGTTGCCCCCGCGTCGGACCCCTCTCCGCACCCGCCGCCCACCCCGGCACGGGGCTTCCCGGCGTCAGCACGTTCGTTTCGCACGGTGTCGGGGCGGTCGGGAGGGGCGGCGTGGGGTGGCGACATGCGGCATCACTATTGGTTCGGGACGGTCAGGATGCGGGGGGACGGTGTGCAAGAACTTGCCCCGAGCGAACCCGTATCAGTCAGCATACGGCGTGCCGCAAACTCTGAGACAGGTTGGGGCTGGTCCGAGCGAGGGCGAGCCAACCGCGACTCACGGCAGGCAACCCGGCGGTAGCGCAACGAACACGTGTTGTCTAATTTCTCAAGAATTTTTGACAGGTTTCGCCCAGGTCCGCGATTATGGAGGTGGCCCGAGATCGGTCCGCACCCGTCCCGGGCTACCTTCACCCGACATCGCCCCGGGCGCGGTGCTCCGTCGCCCGGACCCTCCATCCTCCTCACCGCCATGTCACTTCCTCCCCCGCGCCCCACCGACCTCGCGGTCTCCGGGGTCCCGATCGAGTGGCCCCCCGAGCGGCTGTCGCGGCTGACCGCGGCCCTGGAGGCGCTGGGCGAGGCCCACGCCGACGCCCGCGAGCTGGGCCTCGACCCGTGGGAACTGGCCCTCACCCTCTCGGAGCTGGCCGGCACCGGGGCCGAGGCCCGGGACCTGCGGTGGCTGGTCACCCACCGGCTGGTCGCGCACGCCGCCGAGGCGGACGCGGCCGGGCCCGGGCGGCGGGCGTTCCACCCGGTCGCCGACCGCGCGGTGGGGGACCGGTCGTGCTTCGTGGTGACCCCGGGCGGACTGTTCTTCGCCGACCGCATCATCGCCCGGCACGCGGCCGCCCCGCCGGGGACGCGGGCGGGCGGGCGGCCCCGGTGGGACCCCGAGGCCCGGGTGCTGACCCGGGGCGACGAGGTCGTCAAGCGGTTTCGCACCCCGGCCCGGTCTCAGGAGATCATCCTGGCCGCGTTCGAGGAGTCCGGGTGGCCCCCGCGGATCGACGACCCGCTCCCGCGCCTGGCCGGCGACGACCCGCGGCAGCGGCTCCACGACGCGATCCGCCGCCTCAACGGGAACCAGCTGTCGGCCCGCCGGCTCCGGTTCCACGGCGACGGCACCGGCGAGGGCGTCTCCTGGTCCGGGTGACGGCCCCGCGCCCACCGATCGCCCCCACCGCGCCCCTTGAGGTGCCGACCCCGCCCGGCGTACCCTGACAGTCGACCACGGGTCGTCAGCGGGTTGGAACGCAGCCACGTCGCCCTTCCGCAAGGGTGGAACTGCGGCCGACAGGTCGTTTCTCCCGCCCCGGGTGCGCCGCCGTCGCGGCGCGCTCAAGACCACTGCCCCGATCCGACACGCTCAGCGGTTCCCCGCCGTGGGTGACCGCGCGCCCACGCCATCAGCCCCAAGCGAGGAGCCCACCAGATGTCCACCACGAAGCGCGCGGCCCGCCGCCCCTTTCCCAACGCCCGCAACGCCGGCCTCCGGGTCGAGGGACTCGAGGACCGTACCGTGCCCGCGGTGATTACCGTCACCAGCCTGGCCGACGACCTCCTCGGCGACGGCCTCGTGACCCTCCGCGAGGCGATCCAGGCCGCGGAACTCAACACGCCGGTCGACGGCTCGGCCGCGGGCTCCGGGGCCGACACCATCGTGTTCGCACCGGGACTGTCGGGTGACATCGACCTCTCGATCGCCGGCGACAACAAGAACGGGCCGACCGCTCTCCTGATCACCACCCCCATCACCATCGACGGGTTCAACGGCGGCGACGGGATCGTCATCCGGCGCGCAGACGTGGCCGCGAACCTGCGGCTGCTGGGTCTCACCGCGTCCGCCAACCTCACGCTCCGGGGCGTCACCCTGGCGGACGGCCTGGTGGAAGGGGCCGCGGGCGGGGACGGCCTCGGCGGGGCGATCTTGAACAACGGCGGCGTCCTCAACGTCGTGCAGAGCCTCCTCCGGGACAACACGGCCCTGGGCGGCCTCGGCGGCGGGGACGGCCTGGGCGGGGCCATCTTTAACGACGGCGGCGTGCTCAACCTCACGAACAGTACCCTCACCGCGAACGTGGCCCTGGGCGCCGGCGGTGGCGAGGGTCTTGGGGGCGGCATCCTGAACCGCAACGGCCTGCTCACGGTCCTCAGCAGCACCCTGAGCGGCAACGTCGGCGGCGACGGCCGCAACGTCTACAACCTCGCCGACGGGCTCCTCTCGACCGCGACCGGGGTGGTCAACAACAGCATCCTCGGCCAGGCCGGGCCCGCGGACGTCACCGACATCGTGAGCGAGTCGATCGGCGGCGGCCTGCCGCTGACCTCGGGCCTCGGGAACCTGATCCGCAACCCCGGGAACTTCCTGGGCACGGTCGTCAGCACCCTCGACCCGCTCCTCGGGCCACTGACCGACAACGGCGGCCCGACGCTGTCGCTCCTGCCCGGCCTGCCGGCCATCAACATCGGGATCCCGTCTCTGCTGACGGGCATCACGACCGACCAGCGGGGCGGCATCCACCTCCGCATCCTCGGCCTGGGGGTGGACATCGGGGCCATCGAGGTCGGCGACGGCGGCGACGATACGACCGCTCCGACGGTGAGTAGCGTCACGTCGACCACCCCGGACGGGACGTACGGGGTCGGCGCGGGAGTCAACGTGACAGTGAACTTCTCCGAGCCGGTAACCCTGGCGGGCGGGAACCTGACCGTGGCCCTGGACAGCGGCGGCACGGTCACCCTGGCCCCGTTCACCGGGACCACCGCGACCGGGACGTACACCGTGGCCGCGGGCCAGACCAGCGCGGACCTGGACTCGACCGGGCTCACCCTCGGGGCCGGGGCCACCCTCAAGGACGCAGCGGGAAACGCCGCCGCCCTCACCGTCCCGGCCGGCGCGTCCCTCGCCGACCTCAAGAACATCGTCATCAGCACGGGCACCACCTCCGACACCACCGCCCCGACGGTGACCATCGGCCCGCCGTCGGCGGCGGCGACCGCCCGCGGTCCGGTGGCGTTTACCATCACCTACGCGGACCCGAACTTCGACGCGAGCACCCTCACCGCGGCCGACGTGGTCTTGAACGCTACGGGCACCGCAACCGGGACCGTCGGCGTGAGCGCCGGCGCCGGGAGCACCCGCACCGTGACCATCAGCAACGTCCGGGGCAACGGCACGCTGGGCATCTCGCTCAACGCCGGGACCGCCCGCGACGACGCCGGGAACCTGGCCGCCGCGGCCGGGCCGAGCGCGACCGTGGCCGTCACCAACACGCCGATCCTCGCGGTGAGCGCAAACGACGGGGGCGTCCGCGTCCTCAACGCGGGCACCGGCCAACCGATCTTCACGTTCCGGCCGCTGGACGCGAACGGGAGGGCGTACACGGGGCTCGTACAGGTGGCCCTGGGCGACCTGACCGGGGACGGCGTGGCCGACGTGTTCGTGGCCCCGACGCAACCGGTCGGGGCGCGGGGGCTCGACGCGAGCAAGGCCGGGCGGGTGTTCGTGTACGACGGGGCGGCCCTGGCCACGGGCGCGGCCCCGGGGGCGTTCCGGGCGTTCACCCCGTTCGCCACCCACCAGGGGCCGGACGGGGCGACCGACCGCGCGTACCGCAACGGCCTGAACATCGCGGTCGGGGACGTCAACGGGGACGGGGTGCCCGACCTGATCGCCGGGACGCGGGGCGGGTCGGCCACCGCCGGCGACACCGAGTACGGCCGCATGGTGGTCGTCAGCGGCGCGTCCGCCGCGGGCGTGACCACGATCATCGGGGCGGAGGTGACCCCGTTCGGGAACCTGTACCAGAAGGGCGTGGTGGTGGAGGCCGGCGACCTGGACGGGGCCGCCAACGCCGCCGGCCTCCCCCGGGACGAGGTCGCGGTGACCCGCGGCGGCCCGGTGGCGGCGAGCAACCCGAACAAGACCATCAAGCTCAAGGCCTACGGGTTCGAGGGCGGCTCGCTCGCGGAGCTGAACCTGTCGGGGACCGGGGCCCCACTGGCCCCGTTCGCCGCGGTCACCGGCCCGAGCGGCGAGGTCCTGGCCCGGGACGGCCGGCTCGCGTTCGTCGACCAGAACGGCGACGGCAGGAGTGAACTCGTGGTGTCGATTCTGGACCCGCTCTCGACCCCGGGCAACGTGCGGGTCCGCGTGGCGACGTTCGCGGTGGACACGGGCACGGGGCTGGCGACCCCACTGGGGGCCGGGTCCGGGGCGAGCAACAGCGTCCTCGTCGGGGCCGCCGTCAAGGACCACGCGATCGCACGCGTCGACGCCGACGGGAACGGGACGAGCGACCTCGCGCTGGTTACGGAGGGCGCGCCCTCGGGCGTCGCGTACCTCGACCCGCGGACCGGCGCGGTGCTGCCCGGGGGGTTCTCGCTGGGCGTAGCCCGCGGCGGCGTGGCACTCGACGGGTTCTGACGGCTGCGGCGCGCAAGTCGGTCCCGGGCCCGCGTCCGGGGGTGTACCAACCCACGGACGGAACCCGTGACCGCCCACCCTTCCACCGAGTCGCTTTCGCACGGCCCCACCGCGGCCGACCCGACCAGCGTGTCCCCACGCGAGCGGTCCGAACTCACGCTCCGCTCGCGGCTGAACCACCTGCTGCTCACGCGCTCCGGGATGCGGAGGACCCAGCAGGCGGTCCCGCCCCAACTCGAAGCGGCGATCCGCGAGATCCGCCGGGCGCTGGGACTGGAGCCGGCCGGCACCGGACCCGGATCCAACCTGGCCTGACGGCTCACTTCCCCCACCCGCCGCGGTCTGCGCCTCCTCGCCTCGACCACCCCAGCCGCCTCCCCCGCCGCGAGCGCCCGCACGTCGTGCCGGCCAGGACCTGCCGCGAGCCGTCGGGGTCTGCCTCACCCGGGTCACGCGATCGCGGGACGGCCGTGGCCCCCGCCCGCCCCGGCGATTAGCATGGCACGTGCGCACGGCCGTCCGTCCGGGTCGTGGCCCCACCGCTCGGAGATGCTGATGACCCCCGACCGCCGCCAGTTCCTCGCCGCCACCGCGACCGCCACGGCCCCGCTTGCCGCGGCCCCGCTGGCCGCGGCTCCGCCGGCCGCCAAGCCCCGCCCCGTCCGCGTCGGCGTCTCGACGTACTCGTTCTGGCAGTTCAAGAACGACAAGCTCCGCAACGTCGAGGCGTGCGTCAACCTCGCCGGGGAGATGGGGTTCGACGCCGTCGAGGTGCTGCACCGGCAGATGACCGACGAGGCCCCCGCCGCGCTGCAGCGGCTCAAGCGGGCGGCGTTCCTCAACGGCATGGCCCTGTGCGGGTTCTCCACCCACCAGGGGTTCGTGTTCCCGGACAAGGGCGAGCGGCAGAAGAACGTCGACCACACCGTCCGGTGCCTGGAGCTGTGCTACGCGATGGGCATCCCGACCATGCGGGTGAACACCGGGCGGTGGGGCACGACCAAGAGCTTCGACGACCTGATGAGGGACCGCGGGGTCGAGCCGGCCCTGCCCGGCGTCACCGAGGACGAGGCGTTCAAGTGGGTGACCGACGCGCTCGGGGCGTGCCTGAAGGCGGCCGAGAAGTGCGGGGTGGTGATGGGGCTGGAGAACCACTGGGGCCTGGGCCGCACCCCGGAGGGCGTGCTCCGGGTCGTCGACGCGGTCGACTCGCCGTGGCTGCGGGTGACCCTCGACACCGGGAACTTCCTCGAGGACCCGTACGACCGGCTGGAGAAGCTCGCGCCCAAGGCCGCGCTCGTGCAGGCGAAGACGTACCACGGCGGCGGCCTGTGGTACACCCTCGACCTGGACTACGACCGCATCGCCCGGATGCTGCGGAAGCACAAGTACGCCGGGTACGTGTCGCTGGAGTTCGAGGGCAAGGAGGACCCGCTGACCGCCGTGCCCAAGAGCCTCGACCTGCTCCGCAAGGCGTTCGCCGCCTGACCCGGCGCGTGGGTCGCCACGCGGTATACTCGAGGACCTCGCCCGCACGGCCGCGGGTCTCCCCCGTCACCCCGGAGGTCACCCGATGCCCCGCACCCGTCCGGTCGCGCCCGGCTCCAGAACGACCCGGACAAGTCCATCCGCCCGGTGAAGGGCAACAAGTTCCAGGCCCGGCCGTGCGACCTCGGGGTCCGGTACAACCTCGGCGTCTTCCCGACGATCGGCGAGGCCCGGCGGGCGGTGGCCGAGTTCTGGTGGGGGAAGCGCGAGCCCAGGGTGCGGTTCGCGCGGCCGGTCAAGGACCGCGCCGGGTGGGTGACGTGGATCGCGTGCGTCCGGGTGCCGGGCGTGGGCGGCGGGAAGCTCGAGACGGTGCGGGTGGGCGGGACGTACCCGAGCGCCGGGGACGCCCACGCGGCCGCGGTCGCGTGGCTCGTGGCTGAGCTGGGGGTGTTCGCCTGGCGGGCAGGTTCGCCGGCAGTGCCACCACGCCCACCATGTTCACGCCCTCAGCCGCGGGACGGAGAGAAGACGCGTGCAGGGTAACGCGGTCCGTTGCCCGGATCGGACGGCACGGCGAACGCAACGCTGGCCGGGGCGGCGGCTTCGAGAAATTGACCGACCGGGAGAGGCGGCGCCGGTCAATCGTCGCGTAGTTCGGCAACGACGCCTTCGAGCCCACGCGGCAGTTGAACCCCACGGAGGCCCATCAGGGCTTCCTCCAGAGTACGGAGGCCGTTGGGTCGTGCGGACGCCAGAAAGGTGCGGGCGATTGCCCGGGGAGTGAGGTGGTGCCGGAGGGTGGCCCGATGCGGGTTGGCGGAGAGGTGCCGTGGCAGCCGCTGACCGCTCCGCCGGCCCGCCCCGGTTCCTACTTCCCGGGCTTCTTCTCGTCCTTCGCGTCCTTCTTCTCGATGAACTTCCCGTCGGGTGCGAAGTACACCTCGCACTCCTTGTCGCCGTCCTTGATGTCGAACTCGTACTTCACCTCGCCGCCGTCGCCCTTGGTGACCTTCTCGGTCTTCGACGGCTTGGCGTTCGGGTACTTTTGCTTGAACGCCGTCAGCACCGCGGCGGGCACGTCCTTCTCGGCGACCTCCGCCTCCTCCTTGACGAACTTGCCCTCGGGGGTGAACTCGGCCTCCAGCTTCTTCTCCCCGTCCTTCAGGGTGAACTCGATCACCGACTTGCCGTCGTCGTCCTCCTTCTCGACCTTGACCACCTGGGCCTTCGGGTACTTGTCCTTCATCGCCTTCACGGCGGCCGCGGGGGCCTTGTCCAGCTTGATCTCCTCGTCGGCGCGGGCCGGGAGCGAGAGGGCGGACACGGCGAGGGCGGCGGTCAGCAGTCGGGTCATGGCGCGCTCCTGGTGTGATCTCCGGTGTGGGCGGGCAAGGGGGGGTGCAACCGGCGCGCCCGAAGCGACCGAGCTGCCCCCCGCCAGGAGGTCGAAGCCGAGGGGCCGGACGCGGCGGGGTGATGAGGGTGCTCCGCGGGGCCGCCGGGCCGACGTGGTGACCGGCCCCGCCGCCCGAACGCGCAACGAACCCGCCAGGTCGCCGGTTGGTTACGGGTTCGAGCGGCGAACGTGTCCCGGATCGCCGTTCCGACCGGTGCGGTCGGGCGAACCGTTCCGCCGGCCAGAGGGTGCTGTAGCGGCGCGGTGGTCGCGGACCGGCGCGCCGCGGGGAGTCCGGCTCGACTGAGCAGTCCCGCCCCGGTCCGTGCGCAACGCGCCGCCTGTTTCGCGGGTCCGACGCGCACCGGAGGGGCGGATCTGGTTTGACACCCGTTGACACCCGCCGGGAGGGTTCAGAGGGGCAACTGGTGTCACTGGGAAGTGAAAAACCCCTGGGTTTCCAGGGGTTTTAGCGTTCTGATTGCTTCAGGAAACCGGTGCTCTATCCACTGAGCTACGAGGGCAAAGTTCCCGGTGACCGGCCGCGGCCCGACCCCGATGTACCGACTTCGCAATCGCGTCCCGGAGCGGGGCGGTCGGAGTGGATCTTACCGCGTCCACAGCCGGCAGCAAACCCACGAAATCGAACTGGCACGCTCCGCGGGCGGGGGCGGGGAGGATTCTCCCGTTGGCGGGTGACACCTTCGGGGCACGAATCTCGATGTCCCCGGTGGGCGACACGCGCCCCCAGCCCGTTCGACCGGAGCCCGCACCGTGACCGACACCCCGCTGCCGTTTCCCCGTCCGTCGTCACCGCCCGCACCGCCGCGGGTCCTCGTTGTGGACGACGACCCAGTGGTCCGCTTGGCCGCGCAGGTGCTCCTCACAAAGGCCGGGTTCGACGTCGAGGCCGCGGTCGACGGCCGCGAGGCGCTGCGGGCGTTCCGCCGGCACCCGACCGACGCGGTGGTGTGCGACCTCTATCTCCCGGAGAAGAACGGGCTGGAGGTCATGGCCGCGTTGGCAGGGGAGTTCGGTCCGGTGCCCGTGGTCGCGATCAGCGGGGGCGGGTCCGACGGTCGCGTGGACCTGCTCGCGGTCGCCGTGCGGCTCGGGGCGCGGGCCGCACTGCGGAAGCCGTTCGGGGGGGCCGAACTGGTCCGCGCGGTTCGGGGCGTGCTCGGCATGGACCGTGAATCGGAAACGAGCCCGCCCGTCGTGGTCGGCTGACCGCACGCGAAACCGGGGCACACCCGGCGGGCCCACCGGCTCGCTCTTCGACTCGTCCGCCTCGGTCCCGAGGCGCGCTCCCTCGGCACCTCGGCCCCGTTTGGCACCCAACGTGCAATACCGCTTGGTACGGGCGCAGAGCCCGTGCTGGTCTGCACTTCTGACTCGCCACCCGCGTGCCGGGCGAGTCCTGCCCACCAGTTCGGCGGCCTTCTCAACGCACCACGGACCGGTCCGCGGCCGCTCACTCATTCATCCATTGGCGCACCGGCAACTCATCATCCCCCCCCGTGGAGGCCACATGTCCCCCCGCCGATTCTCCCCGTCCCTGGAAGCCCTCCGGGAGCGGTTCGCACCCGCCGTGCTCACCTCGTACACCGGCGGCGCTCTCACCATCTCGTCGGACGACGCGGCCCCGGTCGACCACCGCGTTCGCGTCCTCGTTCGGGACCAACAGGTCGTGCTGTTCGTCGACGGGCAGAGGTCCGTCGCCGGTCCCTCGGCGCCCCTCACGTCGATCGACGTCCGCCTGGGCGGGGGGAACGACACGGTGACCGTCAATCTGCTCTCGTCGGTTGGCCGGAACGACCTCATGACGGTCCGCATCGACGCGGGGGCGGGGGCCGACGTGGTGCGGGTGAGGACCGACCGGATGGGCCGCGGGTCCGGGTTGTTCACCGACATCATCGCCGGGCCCGGGGCCGATCGGATCGACGTGGCCCTCGGGCCGGTCGGGCCGGTTGCGAGCGCCCGGACCGAGATCTGCCTCGGCGGCGACGGGGAGCGGGACGTGGTCAACCTGGCGTCGGGGGCGGTCGGGGCGGACTCGTTCGTGGACTTTTGCGTCTGCCGGGCCGAACTCGACGGGCCCGCCGGAACGAACGACCTGGTCCGGTGGAGGGACGTGACCCCGCCGGGGAGGGTGTGCATCGGCGGGGTCGAACAGCCCCCGTTCACCGGGCCGGGGACCGGGGGCGCGCTGCCGCCCCCCGCGCCGGGGGCCGGGGGGGCGCTGCCCCCGGCGGTCGCACCGGTGAGCACGGACCTGATGTCGAAGCGGATGCTCCTCGGGAGCTTCTGACCCGCGCCCCCCGGCGGC
>NZ_JBHYGG010000260.1:0-47339 GCF_051859125.1 Gemmata sp. | reverse complement strand
CGGTGTCCTCCTGACCCCGTGATACACACAAACCCTTACACGCCCACTACTTCATTGTGCGTGAGCCCTACCCATCCCCGACACCACTCGATGCCCACAGAAATCGCCCAGGACCACGTGGTCAATTCTGGCCGCGATCAGAATCTTACGCCCCCATCCTCGCCAACTCCCGCCCCGCGACTTCGCCGGCCTTGCGTGTCGCAGTCGGACTCCGGGGCGGGGCAACCGCGTCGGGCGTGGCGCTGGTGGTCGCGGCGGCGAACCGCTTGAGGGCTCCGACGCTGGTCTTCCAGACGCCGCCGATCCGCACCGCCTCCAGCTTCACGAGCTTGCCGTTGCATCACACGCCCTTGAGGAGGTACCGGTGCATCGAGGATCGGTGCGTGCCCCTGAAGGCCGGGACCAGGTCGGCGGCGCAGATGCGGTGCAGCTCTTCGTTTATGAGGTCGGGTGACCGTGTCGTTAGCGGTGGGGGTCATGACGGGACGCCGATTTGATGGAAATTTCCCCGTATTTCCGTTTCTTCTGTTGACGCGATCAGGGACCGTGTCGTAAGGGGACCTTTGGGGCTCAACATGTCTCATGTGTACACCTGTTGTCCCACAGTGCAAGTGTCATTTCTGCCACGCCGTAGAGTGGCATTTCTGCCACGTCGTAAGTCGTTGGCTGTGTTGCGGTTGGGACGATGTGCAAACGAAAATAGCCCCGGTCGTGAACCGGGGCTTGTGCACTTATGGGGAGTGCCGACCGCCCACCGCTCACCCGACGCGGGCCGCCACCTGCGAGGCAAGGGTGAGGTTCCGTTCGGCGTAGACCTGGGTCACGTCCGCCCGCGAGTGGCCGAGCAGGACTTAGGCGGCCTCAAGGCCGTGGTCGCGCCGGACGGCCGTGGCGAACGTGTGCCGCAACTGTCCGGGTGACCACCGGTCCAGGCCGGCCCGCTCGGCTGCGTCCGCGACGGCGTTGGAGTAGCCCGCCGGGGTGAACCGCTCGGGCGGCACTCGCTTCGGCACCACCTTCTTCCGGCTCACCTGCGACGGCTGCACCTTGCTCTTCCGGCCGGCACGCATGGCGGCGTACCGCTCCTCGCGGGCCTCGCGGGGGCTGAACAGCGCGGCGGCCGGGTCGACCACGCACCCTTCGACCAGCACGACGGCCCGCCCGGTGTCTCGGAGCCGGGCGGCGTCCCGGTCCCGGCCCGCCTCTTGGTACGCATCGGCCATCGCGAGCCGGCCCGTACGGTCCGTCGCGAGGTCCACATTCTGCCAGTCGGCCGGCGGCGGCTTGTCGTTCACGAGGAACGTGGTCTGGACCGCACGGGCCTTGGGTCCGATCGGGATTACGCGGGCCTTGCCTTGGTGCCGCGACTTGTGCTGCGTCGGGCTGTACAACCACAGCTCGCCGGACCGGTCGATCCGGGCGAACGTGACCGCGGTCACCTCGCCCGGCCGCATCCCGGTGAGCCCTTGCAGTTCGACCATCGCGCGGACGTGGCGGCTCATGTGCGACAGTGTGGCGGCGACCACGGCGGGATCGACGGGCAGGACGGAGTCCGACTCCCGGGCACTGGTCCGGCCGCGCTGGAGCCCGGCGAGCGTCCGCAGGGCGGTGTACACCGTGACCGGAACCAGCTCCTCGGAACTGGCCCAACGGAACACCCGCTTCACGCGGTCGATCCGGCGGTTGACCAGCGTGCGGCACCAACCGGCGTTGACCATGAGGGTCCGCACCGCGGCGAGCGCCCGGGGTCCGAACTCGCCCGCGGGGCTCAGGCCGTACAACTCGCGGACGGGGGCGATCGACGCCTTGAGTTCTTTCACTTCGGAGGTCGGGGTTCCGCCCGCCAGCCTGTAGTGAAGGTCCGCGTGCCGCATGAACGCGAGCAGCACTTCGTTCACGGTCCGCTCCCCGGCGCGGTCCGCGGTCGCGACCACGGCCGGGCCGACGGTTTGCAGCTCGGCGAGGACGCGGCGGTACGCTTCCTGGCTCTCGGGTGTTCCGTACTTGCCCAGGTAGATCAACCGGCGCGTGCCGCCGGAACTGACCCGGACCATTGCTTGTCCGGTGGGCTTGTGGAGGGAGTAGGCGGGGACGTGGCTGACGTGACGCGGCATGAGGGAACTCGCGAAGTAGTGTAGGACTACACCATTTCCCGACGGTTCCGACCGCGCCCGGGAACACCCCGGGGTAAGCGTAACTGCTTTGGCCGAAAGGACTAGAAGCCAGCTCCCCGAGTAGGACTCGAACCTACAACAAACCGGTTAACAGCCAGAAAAATCCTACCGCCTGAAGGCCGCGAACGCCTTGAATTCCCAGCAGTCTATCACGTCGCCCGCTCAGTGCAAGACGACACATCGAATGCGTGAAACAAGCTGGTTTCGCGGTACTCCGGGCCGATCTGCGGTAGAGTGCGGTATCGCGCTGTGAACGCTCGCTTCGCCCGTGTTACTCGACCGCATTTCGCCCCTGAAGGGAACCTCTACCGCAGGACCTGCGGTAGCGCGGCCCCGGGGATCGATCCCCGGGGCCGCGCATTGATCCCGTTGCTTCACACCAGAGCCCACCCTCGCTCGGGGTGCGACCAAGCAAGGCCGCGGTCCCGCAGATCGCGGAGCGCGTGGTTCACCGTGTCTGCCGACGGCTCGTCGCCGCTCGGGTCGGCGGCCCGGAGCGCTGCGACGATGTGTCGCGGGAAGACGGTCGCGCCGGCCCCCAGCTCGGCGCGCAGGTCGCGTAGCTGCCGGAACACACGCCGGGTCGCGGGCCGGGCCGAGCGGAGCACTGGGGGCAGGTCGGCCCCGCCCGTCGCGGGCCTCGGCGCGCGAGACACGCCGAGCGTCAGCCGCAGCCCGCCCAGGTCGGCGCGGGCTCGGAGGTGCGAACGCCCGCACCGGTGCAGCGCCTCGCGGATCTCGGCGAGGCACCGGGCGGCAACCAACTCGGGGGAGGCTCCGGACCGGGCGCGCAACCGCACCCCGCCGCACACCGTGTGCGTGTTCATGGTCGGCTCGGGAGAGTGGTGAAGGATGAGGTCCCGGGGAGAGCGTCCGGGTCCGTGCGGCCTCAGTCGTCGAACTCGGCCGGGGGACTGAGCGGCCCGGTGCGGGCCATCTGGTGCCACACCTGGTCGAGCACCAGGCCCAGTTCGCTCCGCACCTCCGGCGTGACGGATTTGGCGAACGGCTCGGCCCCGCGCATGAGCAGGTCGGCCACCCAGTGGATCTCGCCGAGCGTCCGCGCCCACCACGCCGTCAGCTTCGCCCGGGACCGCTCGGCCTCGTGGCCCATGAACTCCCACCCGGCCCGGGAGATCGTCACCAGCTCCTCGCCGGCGGCCTCGTCGGGCACCGGCCGGCGGGGGGCGGTCCGCCGCGGGCGGGCGGCCCCGGTCCGGGCCGCGGTCGTCTTGGTCTTGGTCGCCATCGGTCGTTCCTCCTGGAGAGTGGGCCGCCACTGTGGCCCGGAGCGCCCCGCCCCGGCATCGAGCCGGGTTCACCCGTCGCGGGCGGGGCGGGCTCGTCACGCCGCCTTCAGGTCGCCCGCCGCCTCCTCGACCTTCACCTCGCCCCGCAGCTCGAACGGCTCCGGGAGCGGGACGTTGACCGTGAGCTTCACCCGCCGGAGGCCGCCGGCGTCGGCCAACTCGCCGACGTCCGCGGCGTACACCTCGGCGAGCTTGTCCGGGTCCGCGTGCGCGACGTACTCGCCCTGGTCGTTGACCATCACCCACACCTCGACCTCTTGCATCAGCGCCGCCATGTCGTGCCCTCGATCGCGTTGAAGGACGGGGCCGGCCGGAGTGACCGGCCCCGGGTTCGGTCCGCCTCACTCGTCCCCGTCGTCGTCCGGCCCGCTCATCGCGGCCGTCACCCCGGCCCCGGCCAGGATCACGCAGCCCACTACCCAGAACCCCGTCGCCATCAGCACCACGCCGCACGCCGCCTGGATCAGTGCCCCGTACATCTCGCGTCCCCCGTTCGTTGTGTCCGTCGCAACCACTCCGAACGTACTCTAGGTATAACTACCTAGGTTGTCAATCCGGATTCTAGGGAATGTTACCTAGGCATTCTGTCGGGGGCTTGCTATGATGACGGTGGGCCAACGATACAGAGGGGATCAGATGGCAAGAACGAAGGGGACGAAGCAACTCGGCGTCGAGGTCAGCGAAGCACTCTTGGACGAGTTCAGGGCGTTCTGTGAAGAGCGTGGTGAGAAGGTCCGGCACCATTTAGAGCTGGCGATGCGTCGGCACCTCGACAACCCACCGCCGCCCCTTGTGGCTCCCCCGGCACCACCTCCCCCGCCGCTGCCGGTCCCCACCAAAATTACACCGCTCCCGCCCGTCACGGCCGAGGGAGCTGAGCAGGCGAAGGTGTCAGCCCCGAAGAAGGGGAAGAAGTGATGCGCCCCGAGGGGCACCGGGCCGCGGGCCACGAACAGGCACCACACGCCCTCGACGATCCGCCGGACCGCGGCCCGGTGCGGCTCGCGGCGGTCCAGGTGTGGTTCGCGGGCGGCGCGCACCGCGACTACCTCGTCGCCCGCCACGCCGGCCACGGCTCGCAGTCCTCGAAGCGGCCGCCGCGCTGGTGGGTGCGGTCGTTCGCCGACGCGGGCGCGGACCTCGGGCTCGACCTGCGGGACCGGGCCGACGCGAAGAAGCTCGACCGGCTGCTCGCGCGGGTCGACCCGGACCAGCTCGGCGGGTGAACTGGTCGACCTCATCGGTACCTGAACAAACACTCTGAGGAGAAGCCCTATGAGCTTGGTGTCCGCAGTGGCCGCTCTCGCGAACGACTTTTGCCGCGCCGCCTTCCGGGGCTCGTCGGCAGCCGGGACCGTTGTGAAGTTGCTCGGAGTTATCGCGGTCGCCGCCACCTCATACACGCTCACCGATGTGGTTCCCATCCCCCTCGGGTCGGCCATCGCGTTTGGCGTCGCAGCCCCCTATCTGGCGTTCGTGGCCGGTACGACGTGGGCTCGGTTCCGACGTGTCACCGTGTCTGACGTTGTCGGGTGGGGACAGGGGAATTACGGGGTTGTTGTAACCAACGGCGGGTTCTCAGAAGTCACGGTTGTCCCGCGGGCAGAAGAGGCGGCCGACGCCAACGGCCCGCTGAAAGTGGTCAACGGCGAACTCCCAGCCCGCTTGCCCTGGGTGGAGTACGGCCTAACCAGTCCAGCGTTGTCCGGGGGTCGCGGCCACAAGGTGCGGCTTGTGTGCGTGACCGGACATGTGTCCCTCAGAGGTCTGTTGATCGACCGGGCGGACGTCGGCACCGGCAGTGATGACAATTGCGTCATCTTGGGGAGCCTGGGTTCACAGGGACTTGATGCCCTATGGGTGCGCATCTCTTTTGGGGAACATGCGGACCGGTGGTACGCCGTCCGCATGTCAGACGGCGGGGATGGATTCGCCGTCCGAGAAGAGAACCCTCCGCATCTCACGCGGGCATGACCCGTGCCTCACCCCGCCGCGGCGGCCCGCATCGCGGCGACCGACCGCTTCACGAGCTGGTAGACGCGGGACCGGCTCACCCCGAGGCCCTCGCCCAACTCCGTCTTGGTCTCGCCGGCGAAGGCCCGCAGCACCAGGTCCCGTTGCCGGGCCGGCAGCGCCGCGAGCAGCTCGGCCGCGGTCGCCGCCTCCTCGGTGCGCTCGAGCACCTCCGGGGGCCGCGGGTGCGGGTCGGCGAGCAGCTCGGCGAGGTCGACCGGCGAGCCGTCGGCGTCGAGCGGCACCGCCCGGCGGCCGAGGGCGGCCGGGTTGCGGCGGCGCTCGACCAGGAGCCGGGCGGCGCAGGCCCGGCGGGCGACGACGCGGACGAACGCGGGGTACGGGAGCCGGGTCGGGTCGTGGCGGGGGGTGGCCCGCCAGGTCGCGAGCAGGGCGTCCGAAAGGAAGTCGTCGGCGAGCCACGGGAACCGGCCGCCCCACCCCGCGGCGACGGACCGCACCAGGGGCGTGTACCGGTCCACCAGGTCCGCGGCCTCGGCGCTCGTCATCGTGTCGGCCCCCGGCGTGACCCACCAACGGAACGGCCCCGGACAACGAGCCCGGGGCCGACCGCCCACCCGACGCCTAATAGGGTGGCCTCACTTGAGCAGGAACCGGGCGATCATCCCGTTCGCGACCTCGTCGCCGATCTTCTTGGGCAGCTCCTTGACCGCGCCGAGCTGCTGCTTCATCAGCTCGGTCTGCTCGCCCGCCTTCGAGCCGTACCCGAACTGGCCCGCCGCGGCCGACGCGTTGAACCCGCCCTTGATCTCGTCGAACGCCTTCCCGGCCTGCGGGAGCCCGTACTTGTTGAACCGGTCCATCTCGTCGTCGGTGTGGAACTTGTCCAGGCCCCCGGCCGGCCCCCTCGCCACCAGCGCGTTGAGGGCCGCCTTCGCGTCCTCCAGCCGCTGCCGCGCCCCGTTCACGTCGGCGGCGCGGGCCGCGTCCGCTTCGCGCTGGGCGGCCTGGCGGTCGGCGACGATGCCGCCCTTGATCGCGTCCCGGTTGCGGTCGATGTTGGCGTCGGAGAAGTCGAGCGCCTTCAGCTTCCCGGACAGCCCGTCCAGGCCCACCGCGTCGAGCAGGCCCGCGGCCCCGGAGACCATCTTGGTGATGACCCCGGAGAACTGCTTGGCGATCCACGCCATCGCGTCCCAGAACAGCAGCTTGACGCCGGCGACCACGTCCCGGAACCCGTCCACGAACAGGCCCTTGAACCGCGACCAGTTGGTCTCGAAGAACAGGATCGCCCCGGCCCAGCCGACCTTCAGCGTCTGGAGCACGACCTCCCACGCGGCCGACAGGTCGCCGGCCTTGAGCGCGTCGGCGATCCCGGTCCAGGCCGTCTTGCCGACCGCGGCGACCTCGGCGAACCCGGCCTTGGCCTCGGCGAACAGCTTCTGGCCGGCGTCGGTCTGGGTCACGAAGGCGTAGCCCAACCCGCCCACGGCCGCGGCCACCAGCCCGACCGGGGACAGCACCGCGGCCGCGGCGGTGCCGATCAGGCCGAGCCCGGTGCCGAGCGCGGCGACCACCGGCCCGGCGACGGTGAGCGCGGCCCCGACCCCGCCGACGGCGAGCGCGACCCCGCCGAGGATCTTCACGGCCCCGGCGTTCTCCTTCGCGAACTTCGCGACCTCGGACACCACGGGCGCGATGCTCGTCAGGAGCGGGGTGAGCGCGTCCTGCAGGGCGCGGACCGCCTTGGCGAAGTCGGTCTGGATCTTGAGGGCCGCCTTCGCCTGCTCGGGGTCCACGGGCGACGCCTGGTTCACGAGGTCGGAGAACCGCCCCTTGGTGTCCCCCATCACCTCGTCGACCGACACCCCGGCCCGCTCGGCGGCCTCCTGGAACTTGCCCATCAGTTCGATCGGGACCTGGAACTGACGGGCCATGCGGGCCGTGTCGGCGAGGCGCGACCCGCCGCCCAGGAGCAGGCCGAGCGGCCCGGCCCCGAGGGCGGCCCCGGCCCCGAGCCCCGCGCCGCCGATCTTCGACAGGTTCGCCGCGAACGCCTTCACCCGGGCCTGGATCTTGTCCAGCGCCTTCGAGAGGTTGTCCCGGAGGTTGAGTTCCCAGTAACCCCCTCCCGCCCTCACGTCGCTGGCGCCCTTGCCGCCTCCACCGCTGGCCTTCTGCGTGCCCATCTCGTCAGCCCCCCAGTAGGTCGTTCGGGATGCCCCACAGTGCCAGCGCGGCCCGCGTCCCCGGCGCGTCCGGGAACCTGACGGCCAGGGCCGCGACGAGCGCCCGGCGGGCGCGGCGGGCGGCCGCCCCCTCGGCCAGTGCGCGGCCGAACTCGGTCGAGCCGATGCCGCGGGCCAGGAGCTGGAGCGAGCAGGCCCCGCCGACCGCGCCGGCGAGTTCGGCCGGGTCCTGGAGCCGCACGAGGACCGGGTCCGGGTCGTCGCCCTGCCACGCCGCCGCGACGTCGCACCCCCACTTGAGCGACAGCACGGCGAGCAACTCGTCGGTGACCCGCACGGCGAACGTGCCGGCGCGGCAGGCGAACGTGGGCGGGTCGGCGGTCGTCACGGTTGCGTCCTCGATCGCCGCAGCCCGGCGGGCCGGCGGGCCAACTCGGGTCAGGTCCGGGCGGCCCGGGTGGGGCGGTCCATGATGGCGTTGATGAGCTGCTGGTTCACCCCCAGCGCGCCCCGCTCGCGCTCCTCGGTCGTCGTGGCCCGCTCGCACTGGGGGCACCGCCGCTGGCGCACGGTCACGCCCGGGGCCGGGTGGCTCACCCGGGTGACCTCCAGCCGCACGGGGTAGCCCCGGCCGTCCTTGCAGGCGGTGCAGGTGAACGCGGTCATGGGTCCAGGTCCTCGGTGGTGCGGGCCGGGCTCGGGTCAGAAGTGGAGCATGGCGGGCGGTCCGCCGGCCGGGCGCGGGGCGGACCCGGCGGCGATCCTCGCCCGGCCGGCCGGGGTGAGCTTGTACCCGCCCCGGCCGGACCGGGCGAGGAGCCCGGCCCCGACCGCCGCGGCGAACACCGCCGGGGCGATGTGGACGGCCTGGAGCTGGCCGCGCTCGGCGGCCGCGACGGCCTGGAGGGCTCGCAGGGTCTGGTGGTCGGTGGTTGGCGGCACGGGGTGCCCTCCAGGAAGGTCCGGCCCGCGGCGGGCGGACGCGGTGAAGTACCCGCCCTTGAAGGCGGGCACGCGGACGAAGGACAACTCACAGAGGTCGAAGGCCGACACCCGGCAGTGCCGGGTCGCGTTGACGGTCCTGACGCCGTACCGGGTCGCGCTCCCGCCCAGCGACACGGCCCGGTACGCCGGGTTGGCCCTGAGCCACGCCACGGCGGCGGCCCCGCGGGGGGTGCCCGCGTTCACCCGCCACCGGAGCCCGTTCCGGTTGGCCCACACGGCGAGCGACCCGTCGCGGGTACCGGCCAGCTCGCGGCCCGCGGCGTGGTCCACGAGCAGCCGCACGTCGCGCGTCCCGGCCCGGACCGCGGCGAGCGAGGCCCGGAACGCGCCCGGGGTCCAGGTCCACCAGCGGGGCCACAGGTCCCGGTCCCGGTCGTCGAGGTCCGGGTTCGTGGCGCGGCCGTAGATGTACGCCCACCCCTCCGGCGGCGCGGCGGGCTTCGCGGCGACCGGAGCGCGGGGCGGCGCGGGCGACCTGGTCGGTGGCGGCACGGCGGCTCCGGGGTCAGGGGACGAACTGCTCGGCCTCGATCGCTTCCTGTTGCTTCCTCAGCGCGGCCGCCTGGCGGTGGATGTCGGCCAGCCGCGCTTCCATGTCGGCGATGGTCCGCCGCCGGCCCTCGAACTCGGCGTCCCGGGCCTCCCGGATGCGGTCCGCCTCGGGCTCCTTCGCGCGGCTGCGGTTCCTCTCTTCGTGCTGCTCGTCGCGGCCCAGCAGGAACTGCATGTCGCGGATCTTCGCCGTGAGGCCCTCCGCCCGGCGGTTGAGGTCCCCGACCTCCCGGCCGACCGCCCGCGCCGCCGCGTCGAGCCAGGCGTAGGGGCAGCTCCTGAACGCCTGCTCGCGGCGGCTGACGATGCCCTGCACCTGGCGGCGGAGGTCCTGCTTGCGGTCGTACAGGTCCTGGCACTTCGCCCCGTGGGCGTCGGAGACCTTTTGGAAGGCGGCCAGCTCCGCCCGGTGCTCGGCGTCGAGGCGGGCCAGTTCGGCTTCGAGTTGGGGCCGCCGCTCCGCGTGGGCGGCGTGCGCCTCGAACCGCCCGCGGACCTGCTCGGCGTCGCGGCGGAACTCGTCGGGCGTCTTGCCGGCGCGCTGGGCGGCCGCCCACGCGGCCTCCGGGGTGCCCGTGCCGGCGGACGCCGCGCGGATGGCGTCCCAGTACGCCCGTTCCGTCTGCTCCTGGTCGATGGCCGCGGCCGCCGTTACGCGGTCCGCCCACTCGGCCGGGGTCTCGTCGGCCGGCGGGGCGGCCTCGGCCGGGCCGAGGAGTCGGTCGCGGATGCGGCCGACAAAGGTCGGTGCGGGCATGGTCTCCCCCTGTGGTCGGGTGCTGTGCTGCGGGTGGTTGGCACCGGCAGCGTACACCCGCCACGGGGGGCGGGGGGGTGGGAATCGGGCGAGCGGCGAACTGAGGTGCCGCCGGCGGCTATGTTCCCGTCCGGCAGGCGGTCGGCCGGTTCACAACGACCTCGCGGGTGGTGAACCGGTGCCCACAGGTGGAGCACTTGCGGTACCGCACCTTGACGCCCGGCGCGGGCTTCTTCGACGAGCTGACGGTGAGCCGGACCCCGCGGCAGTTCGGGCAGTACAGGCCCTTGGGCGAAGACATCGGCGGCCCTCGGCTGGCGCACGCCGACGGCCCCAGCGGGTGCGGGGGTCGGGGCGGGCGGTGAACGGGTGTGGAGAAGGATAGCCCACTCCCGCCCGCGGTGGGACACGAGTGGGTGCGGGCCGGTCACCGCTTCCGGCGGCTCGGCTTCGGGCGCTGCTGGCTGACCATCTCGGCCGCGGCGGCACGGCCCTCATCGGTGATCTTCACCCGCTCCAGCCGGCCGCCCTCGCTCTTCACGGCGGCGACCAGGCCGGCGGCGTGCAGGCCGTACACCGCCCGGAGGAACCGGACCCGGGCGGCCTCGTCTACCTCGCCGAACCACGTCGGCGAGTACCGCGGCCCGTACTCCCGATCCTCGGCGTCGGGGCCGGACTCCCACGTCCGCCACGCCGGCGGCTTCGGCCGGGCCGCGATCTCGTCGCACCGGCGCACGACCTCGGTCAGGATCAACGCTGTCATCTGCTCGCGGTCCACGGCCCCCTCCGTCTGATCGGCGCCTGATGTCTGATTGACAACTCACTTTAGGTTGGTCGCCTGCCGTTCCCTGTGTGGTCGGATAACAGAACCCGCCCGGGAGGACCCATTGAAGGGGGGTGGGGTCCGGCCGCCGGGTTCAGGCCCGACTTCCATCGACCCTGCCGACCCCCACCGACCCTGAACGGTACTGAACCGCAATTGCGGCGTATGCTGTTGCCGCTCCGGTGTTTGAGTCTCGCTCCGCAACACGCACAGGGTCGGTAGGGTCGGTCAGGGTCGCTTTCCAGGGGTAGGTATCGCCCCACAACTCACACCCGGCCTCGCACCGACAAATCGTGTGATGCAAGACACACCCCAATGGACCGACCCTCACTGACCCTACTGACCCTGGGTGCGCCGTCCCATCCTTCAGTAACTCTTGTCTTGCAACAACTTGTAACCATTCAGACGCGGACGGCACGCGGCTTTGGCAGGGTCGGTGATCTCCGATTCAGGGTCGGACAGGGTCAGTCGCCGGCCCACGTCACGCCCGTTCGTTGTGGGATGCTCCACACGCCGTCGCCCTCGACAACGCCCGCCTCCGGGGCGATCTCGATCACCGTCTCAAAGTCGATCCCTTCTCCCGCGGCCTGGGATCGGAGGGCTGCGTGGTTCACAGGGCGACCGGACGCGAGCATCCGCCTGATCCACGCGAGCGCCTTTCGACGTTCGCCAGGACTTGCGGCGGCCCTTTGGGACGCGTGCGGCTCGCTCTCCGCGAAGCCCAAGTCGATCCCGTACCGTGCCTCGATTTCCTCCAGCGCGCGGCGGCAGACATCGTACCGGCGTTCGCCGTTCGACTTCTTGGTCGGGATGCCGTAGCTCTTGAGCTTCCGACTCACGGTGTTCGGCTGCCACTTGTTGAACGTCGCCTCGTCGCGCTCGCGACACGCGGCCAGCGCTTCGGCCGGAGTCGGCCGAAGGCCCAAGCGGACCTTCTCGGCCAACACCTCCAGTACCGTCTCGTCCGCGTCGGGGATGGCGTCGTCCCGCGACTCCTCGACGCTCCCCTTCGCGAACGCTTGCACCACGTCGAGCAGCGACTTCACGCCCCGTTCCTGGAACCACGCCGCGAGCGCCAGCAGCGGCTGCCAAAGCTCGTAGTTGCGACCCGAGATCGTGTCCGGAACAACGTCGCGGCGGTCGGCGAGGGCGACCCATGTTCGGCCGTGCTCGAGCGCAAGGGCGTGCAACTCGTCCCGCGCCGCGGCCCACTCCCCGGGGTCCGCGTCGAGCCGCCGTTTCGGCCGCTCGGACCCCTTGTCCGCCCGGAACATCGTGAACGGGATGCAGCGACTTGCCAGCGTCGGCGGAAGCCCCGCGATGCACGCCAGCACCTTCGGCCCGTACACCGCGAACCGCACCGGCCGGAACCCGTCCCCGACCGGCTCAAGGCGGATCGCGGTTCCGCCCCGCTTGTAGCCGGCCAGGAAGATCGAGTTCACCTCTTGAACCCCGGGGTCGTTGGCCTGGCGGAGTCGCTCGGCCTCGTCGTACAGGACCGTCCCGCCCTCGGCGTGAATGGTCCGGAACAGGGCCGGGGCCGTCAGGTTCGAGCTGGACAAGGGGCGGAACGCGACGCGGGCCAGGATGTCGAGGAGGCGGCTCTTGCCCGAGCCGGCGGGGCCGCCGACCGACAGGTACGGGACCGCGTCCCACGCCGGGTACGCGTAGGTGAGCACCACCCACAGGGCGAGCGTCGCCGTCGACCCCCTCGCCCGCTCGGCGTCGCCGCCCAGCTCCAGGAACTCGGCGAACCGCCGGCACACCCGCTTGAACGCGGCGGCCGGGTCGGGGGGCGGGGCCATCGCCTCCCAGGCGGAGCGCGACTTGAACGACCAGGGCGGCGACGGGCCGGCGGTCGGTTCCCCCGGGTCGGGGCCGAAGAACATTTTCCCGCCGCCTGCCAGCGCGAGCGCGGGCGGGGTGTCGACCACCTCGCGGCGGCCGTCGGCCCATCGCAGGTAGGTCCGCCACCGCGGCACGATCCGCCCGCCGTCGTCCGTCATCACGGCGAGCGTCAGGCCGGACACCTCGGGCGTGTGGAACAGCTCGGGCCGGGCCACGCGGCCGACGTCCACCTCGGCGAGCGGTGCGCCCCGCCCCGGTGCCCCGGGCGGGGCGGCCGCGGCCGAGAGCAGATGGCGGCCGACGCTCGACGCCTCGGCGTCGAGCGTGCCGGCGTCGAGATCCGGCGAGACGACGGACAGTCGCGCGCGGGTCGCCTTGGCGAACGCCGCCCGGGAGCGGGCCGAGTTGAGGTCGATCGTGTCGCGGTGCAGGTCGCCGCCCCCGTACACGGCGGTCACGATGAACCGGCCGGGCTTGTCGGCCGCGGGCGTGAACCGCACCTCGACGTGGGGCTTCGAATCCGTCGGTGGCGTCACGCCCGCACCCCCTTCCGGCGGGGCGGGGCGCCGTAGCCGGCCCGGCCGAGCGCCCGCGTCGCCGCGGCGAAGTCGCCCCCGTGACAGAGCAGCGCGTAGGCCCCGAACCGCGAGTACGACCGCTCGGCCTCGAACGGCGCGGCGGACGAGCTGAACACGTAGAGCAGGTCGTGCCCGGACGGCCCGCGACAGTGGCCGCTACTCGCCGACACGCCCGGTGGTTCCTTGCCGGGCCGGCTCCAGTACGTGACCGGTCCGGCCGATCGGTACGCCCGCCACCCGTGCCGACCGAGGACGTCGGCCCAGCTCGCGGCCGCGTTGAAGCAGTCCCCGGGCCGCTGGCCCCGGACCTCGCCGACCAACCGGCGGTCGCCGATGACCTCGTGCGCCGCCGGCCGGCTGTACTCGTTCAGGGCCGCCGCGTGGACCGTCAGCCCGTGGAACACGTCGAGCGGGACCGGGGGCGTCGGCGGACCGACGATCCACCCCGTGCGGGCGAACGTGTACGGCCGGCCGGACGGGTGGGCGGCCGGTGGCGAGCCCGGCGCAACGACCTGGTGACCGTTGCCCCGCGTCTCGATCAGGCACGCCCCGGCCGCGGTCCGGGCGTACTTAGTGCCCTTCACGGAGTCGGTGAGCCGCACGTAGACGTGAACGCCGTCGCGGGGCGTGCGGACCACGGGCGAGCCGGCGACCGCGGCCCGCTCCTCGGCCGACAGGAGCGCGGCCCACCCGTCGAAGGCAGCGCGGGCCTCGAAGTCGAGAACCACGAGGTGCCCGGACGCCGGGCCGCCGGGGATGCCGATGCCGTGCCGGACGGGGCCGGCGAACCACTGGTCGAGCAGCTCGGGGCCGGGCCGGCGCTCCGAGAACTCCCGCCAGCCGGCGAGGGCCGGGGCCTTGGAGCCGTCGAGTGCCACGGGAATCACGGACAGCCCGGCGGCGCGGTACCGCCGCGCGGCCGCCAGGGCATGGTTGTCGTCCACGGGGGCGATCCTCAGTTGTTTGCGGGGTCAAGGACGGGCGCGCCGCGGGCGATGCGGCCGACGACCGCGGCGACCTCTGCCGGGTCGCGGCCGAGCGAGAACTGGTCGGTGCCGGCGGCAATGCTGGTCCGGTAAGCGGCCGGGTCGCCGCCGGCGATCCCGGCCAGGAACTCGACCAGGACCTCGGCCGGGAACACGTCCTTGGGGACGGCGACCGCGGTGAGCGGGAACCCGCCGCTCACCCCGAGGACAACGTCCGGTATGGCGACGGTCAGCTCGCCTCTCCGGCAGACACCCAGTGAGACGAGCATGACGGGCAGGCCGCGGAGCGCGAGCCCGGCCGTTCCGTTGCGGGGCAGGTCGGTCGCAATGACCCAGTGGCGGCGACCGGTGATCGCCGCGCGGAGGCGGGCGAGTTGGTCGCGGACGCAGTTGACTGCGGAACGTTCCGGAGGCATGATGAGTTCACCTCTTGGTTCGGTGCCGACGGCACCTCGCACGCCCCGGGTCTGGTCGCCCGGGGCGTGTCGTTTCCCGGTCACTTCCGGACCCCCAGGGCGTCCAACTCCACTCCGGCGGCCACGGCCCCCCGGCGCCGCGATGCCGGCGAGCGGGGAGGGGCGACATCGTCCGCGGGGAGCGAGGCGGTGGTCAGCGAACTGGCGAACCGATTGATCGCTTCGACCGAGGTGACCCAGCGGTTGCCGAGGCGCACCGCTTCGAGTTTGACCCGCACCCCCGAGGTCGCGCGCGCGCCGGACGTGATCCAGCGGAACAAGGTGCTGGGGTTCAGAGGTGATTCCCCGCGGTAGCCAGGGAAGAGCTTCCCGGCAGCCGTCAGCCCGATGAGGGCTTCGCCGTTGAGGAGCTGGGGGCCGGCGTCTGGGGCCGGCGAAGTGGTCGTGACCATACGGAAGCAACTCCATGCGAAGCGGGCGAACGTCGCCACGCCTTGCGAGGATCATTCCGCACGGTCATGAGGTGCGCAAAAGGAAACACCGCGGACAGAATGGAAAACAGCGGACAGAAAGGACGGCCCCGGGGCCGTCCTTTCTGTCCGCTGTTGGGTGCGGCTCTTCGTCCTCTTCGCCGGCCGTCAGGCCGGCGATCTCCCGACCAGCTTTCGGAGCTGATCGTGGTTGCATCGCATCTGGAATTCCTCAGAGATCATCTTCGCGATCTGTCGCCACGGCGTATCCCGATCGCGAAGTTCCCGAACTCGGCGAACGACGTCGGGCCGCCGCTTTGCGGGTCGCCCCCGTTTGGGAGCGGTGGGCGATCCGCCGACCGCGGTCCGGAGAATTGATTCGAGCCGTAACAGGTCGCCGTCTCCGAGCCCGAAGACGCTGGCCGCGACCACGATTTGCAGGGCTTCATCAAGGTTGCCGGATCCGGGCGAGGTGGCCCGCCGGGGGCGAAACGCGGCGCTGAATTGCTCCAGCTCGGGGAACGTGTCGTGCATTTGGTTCTCGCTTTCAGAGCGTCCGGGCCGGCCGGGCAACGATCCGGGGCAAAGCGAGGAGCCCCGTCACGTCGCCCGGCCTTCGGCGGGTAGCTACTCCCGCCGGCCCGAGCGCATCCAGTTTGACCGAACGGCCGCCGGGGAACAACCCCGCCGGCCGAGCTACTCACCCCACCTCGTTCGCGACCCGGACGGCGAGTGTCAGGTCGCGCTCGGCGTAGACCTGGGTGACGTTGGCCTGGGAGTGCCCGAGCAGCACCTGGGCGGCCTCGAGGCCGTGGGCTCGCCGCACCTCGGTGGCGAAGCTGTGCCGGAGCTGGTTCGGGTGCCAGTGCGGCACGCCGGCGGCCTCACAGGCCCGGTGGATCGCCGCGGCGTAAGCCGGCGCGCAGTACGCGGTCCCCGGCCGCCGCTCCGGGGCCGCCTTCCTGCGGGCTCGCTGCGACGGCGGCACCTTCGACTTGCGGCCGGCGCGCAGGACCGCGGATCGCTCGGCGCGCTCGGCCGCGGGGGAAAACACCGCGGCGGCCGGATCGACGACGCACCCGGCCACGAACGCGACCGGCCGGGCGAGGTCGCGGAGCAGGTCCGCGTCCCGGTCCCGGCCGGCTTCTTGGAACGCATCGGCGGCGGCGAGGCGGCCCGTCGGGTCGTTCGCCAGGTCGAGCCCCTCCCACCCCGACGGCGGCGGCCGGTCGTTCACGAGGAACGCGACCAGCAGTGCCCGCGCTCGCGGCCCGAGCGGGATCACCCGGACCTTCCCGCGGTGCCGGGTCTTGTGATGAGCGGGCTGGTACAGCCACGGCTCGGCCGACCGGTCCACCTCGGCGAAGTTGAACGCCCGGACCTCCCCCGGCCGCATCCCGGTGAGGCGCTGCAGCTCGACCAGGGCGCGGACGTGGCGGCTGAGGAAGGGCAGGGCGGCGGCGACGTGGGCCGGCTCGACCGGCCCGACGGGGGCGCTCTCCCGGACCGCCGTGCGGCCCCGCTGGAGCCCGGCGAGGGTCCGCAGGGCGGTGTAGACCGTCACGGGGACCAGCTCCTCGGCCGAGGCCCACCGGAACACGCGCTTCACGCGGTCGATTCGCCGGTTGATGTTCGTGCGGCACCAGCCGGCGCTGACCATCTCCTGGCGGACCGCCGCGAGCGCGCGGGGGCCGAAGTCGGCCGCGGCGGTGTGCCCGTACAGCCGACGAAGGGGAGCGAGGGATCGCTTCAGCTCGTCCACCTCGGACGTGTGCGTACCGGCGGCCGTGCGGTAGTGGGTGAGCGCCCACCGCATGAACGGGACCAGCACCTCGTCGACGGTCAGGCCGCGGGCCGTACCCGCGGCGACGACCTGCGGCGCGGGGGAGGACGCCAGCTCGGCGACGAGCCGGCCGTACTCTCTGCGGGACTCGGGGGAGTTGAAGACGCCCAGGTACACGTCACGGCGTTCGCCGCTCGGGAGGCGAATTGTGACGACGGCTTGGCCGGAAGGGCGGTGGAGTCGGTAGGACGGAACGCGGGCGGGACGAGGCACGTCGGAACCCCCTGCGGTAGACTACCGCAGATGCAGGCTTCGCGACCGTCGCCCCGGACCGCCCGGAGGTAAGCGTAACCGCTTCGGCTGACAGGACTTAAGGCAGCTCCCCGAGTAGGACTCGAACCTACAACAAACCGGTTAACAGCCGGTTGCTCTACCATTGAGCTATCGGGGAATCTCGATCAGCACTGACACTTTTTAAAGCGATTCGCGGCTCCCGACAAGAGCAAGACAGCCACATTTCTCGTACCCACCGCACCCGGCACACATTCTCTGTTGCGGGTCGGTGTCCGTGGCCGGTCCCGGGGTGGGCTATACTGTCACCTCACCACTCCCCGGAGCCCCTTTATGTCCAGTCGCCGGATCTTCCTCAAAAGCGTCGGAACCGTGACCTCCGCCGCGCTCGCAGCGGCGGCCCTCCCCGAACGCGCTGCGGCTGCGGACGAACCCAAGCTCAAGGGCCGTGTCAAGCAATCCGTCGTGTTCTGGTGCTTCAACGCTCGCGGCGACAAGTGGTCCATCGATAGGACGTGTGAGGTCGCCAGGCAGCTCGGGTATCCGTCGGTCGAACTCGCCGGGCCCGAGACCTGGGACACCATCAAGAAGCACGGTCTGGTCTGTGCGATCGCGCCGAACGGCATGCCCGGGATGCCGTTCATGCGGGGGTTCAACAACGCCCAGTTCCACGCCGAGATCACCGAGCGCACCGGCAAGACGATCGACGCGTGTGCCGACGCCAAGTTCCCGAGCGTGATCGCGTTCGTCGGGTACAAGTGGACCAACCCCGACGACCCCAAGTCGCCCGCGATCACCCAGGACGATGCGTTCGCGAACTGCGTGAAGGGGCTCAAGGAACTCGCCCGGCACGCGGAGAAGAAGGGGGTGACCGTGTGCGTCGAGCACCTGAACACCCGCGACAGTTCCGACCCGATGAAGGGGCACCCGGGGTACCAGGGGGACGACCTCGACTTCGTGTCCTCGATCCTCCGCAAGGTCGGGTCGCCGCGGATCAAACTGCTGTTCGACATCTACCACGTCCAGCTCATGCACGGCGACCTGATCCGCCGCATCGAGCAGAACAAGGACGTCATCGGGCACGTCCACACGGCCGGCGTTCCGGGCCGCGGGGAACTCGACGAGAACCAGGAGGTCAACTACCCGGCGGTGATGAAGAAGCTCCTCGACATCGGGTACACGGGGTACGTCGGCCAGGAGTTCATCCCGACCCGCGACCCCCTCGCCGGGTTGAAGCAGGCTGTGACGTTGTGCGACGTGTGATACCAAGTCTGGCTGATCCGTACCCGCGGTGTCTCGACCTCCCCCCTGGTAGGGGAGGTCGTCACGAGTCTTCGAGTGGCGGGTGGGGAAACGGCGTCGCTATTTGTAAAGGCGCCCCCACCCGGCTCGCAGAGCCTCGCCACCCTCAAAGTGGGGAGGGCACGAACACAAGTTGCGCCGGGTCCGGATCAACCGGATTCGGTATGTCCCGGCGGCCCGCACTCTCCGCCCCGTGACCACCTCGCGCGAAATTCTCACGTCCAAGCGCGCGGGGTTCGGCTCTTGTCTGGTGGCGCGACTCTCCCTCCCATCCGTCCCGCCGCCCGGAGTTGCCCCGATGCGACGGCTCCCGATCGCCCTCTCCGTTCTCGCGCTCTTCGGCCCTCACACGCAACCCGCACGGGCCGAGAGCCCGAAACCGGACGCGTCGGCCCCGCCCGACAAGACCGCGATCGCGTTCTTCGAGAACAAGATCCGGCCGGTGCTGATCAAGGAGTGCTACTCGTGCCACTCCGCCGAGACCAAGAAGGGGCCGAAGGGCGGGCTGTTCCTGAACAGTCGCGACGGGCTCCTGAAGGGCGGCGACTCGGGCAGGTCGATTGTCCCGGGGAAGCCCACCGAGAGCCCGCTGATCCACGCGCTCCACGGCGACGGCGTCTCGACCATGCCGCCCAAGGGGAAGCTCCCGGACGCGGTCATCGCCGACTTCGAGAAGTGGGTGAAGATGGGCGCGCCGGACCCCCGTGCCGGGGCGGTCGCGGTCGCCGCGGGAATCGACATCGAGAAGGGCCGGCAGTTCTGGAGCTTCCGGCCGGTCGCGGCTCCCGTGGTTCCCGCGGTCGGGGGCCGGTCGGCGATCGACGCGCTGGTGTTCGGTAAGCTCGCGGAGCAGGGGCTCTCGCCGGCACCCGCGGCCGACCCGCAGACCCTCGTGCGCCGGCTCTTCATCGACCTCACCGGGCTCCCGCCGGCGCCCGAGGACGTTGAGGCGTTCGTCAAGAACCCGTCGCCCGCGGCGTACGCGGCCCTCGTCGACCGGCTCCTCGCGAGCCCGCGGTTCGGCGAGCGGTGGGGCCGGCACTGGCTCGACCTCGCCCGGTACGCCGACAGCAACGGCAAGGACGAGAACCTCACCTTCCACGAGGCGCACCTCTACCGCGACTACGTCGTGCGGGCGTTCAACGCCGACAAGCCCTTCGACCGGTTCGTCGTCGAGCAACTCGCCGGCGACCTGCTCCCCGCCACGACCCAGGGCGAGCGCGACGAACTGCTGGTCGCGACGGGCTTCCTGGTCGTCGGCCCGAAGATCCTCGCCGAGCGCGACAAGTTCAAGCAGCGGTTCGACGTGGCCGACGAGCAGATCGACACCGTCGGCAAGGCGCTCCTGGGGCTCACGCTCGGGTGCGCCCGGTGCCACGACCACAAGTTCGACCCGGTGCCGACCGCCGATTACTACGCGCTCGCGGGCATCTTCACGAGCACCCGCACCATCGACGGGTTCAAGCTCGGTAACCCGCTCGTGTCCGGGTGGATCCGGCGGCCCCTTGGCGTCCCGGAGCCCGAGAAGGTCGCCGCCGCCCGCCGGCTCTACGAGGCGCGGCTCAAGAAGGTCCAGGACGAGATCAAGGCGGTGAAGGCGCTGCTCGCGGCGAGCCAGGAAAAGGCCACGATGCGGAACCCCGGTGCGCTGCTCGGCATCACGGTAGACGACACCGAGGCGAAGTTCGTCGGCACCTGGAAGGGCTCCACGTTCAGCAAGCCCTACGTCGGGGCCGGGTACGTTCACGACGACAAGGCCGGGAAGGGCGAGAAGTCCGCCACGTTCACCCCGAAGCTCCCGCGGGCCGGCGAGTACGAGGTGCTGCTCTCGTTCACCGCCAACCAGGGCCGCGACACGAACGTCCCCGTCACCGTGACCTGCGACGGCGAGGTCAAGGAACTCACGGTCGATCAGACGAAGCCGCCCGAGATCGACGGCCTGTTCCACTCGATCGGGAAGTTCACGTTCAAGGCCGGGGCGGTCGGTTCGGTCACCATCGCGACCAAGGGGACCGAGGGGCACGTCATCGTGGACGCGGTCCGGTTCGTCCCCGCGGGCGAACTCGCGAAGCTCCCCGAGATGATGGGCATGGGCGTCGCGCCCGAGGTCAAGGCGGCGGTCGCCGAGCAGCAGGCGCGGCTCCAGGCACTGGAAGCGCGGGCCGCCGCGCTCCGGGCCGGGACCCCGCCGCCGCCCAGGATGGCGATGGCCGTTCGCGACGAGGACAAGATCGAGGACGCCCGCATCAACATCCGCGGCAACCCGGCTCAGCTTGGGGCCGTGGCCCCGCGGGGGTTCCTCCGGGTCACGACCGTCGGCCCGCAGCCGGCGCTCCCGGCCGACCAGAGCGGCCGGCTCCAGCTCGCCGAGTGGATCGCGTCGGCCGCGAACCCGCTGACCGCCCGCGTCGCCGCGAACCGCGTGTGGATGCACCTGTTCGGCAGCGGCATCGTTCGCACGGTGGACAACTTCGGCACCCAGGGCGAGCCGCCGGGCCACCCCGAACTGCTCGACTACCTCGCCGCGCAGTTCACCAAGAGCGGCTGGTCGCACAAGAAGCTGATCCGCGAGATCGTCACCAGCAGCGCCTACCAGCGTTCGGTGACCGCGGACCCGGCGCTGCTCAGGGCCGACCCCGAGAACCGGCTGTTCGGCCGCGCGACCCGCCGCCGCGTCGAGGCCGAGGTGATCCGCGACGCGATCCTGACCGTGTCCGGTCGGTTGGACCTCGACGGCGGAGGGCCGGTCGTGTCGCACCTGCCCGAGAAGGTGATCGAGAACGACTCGAAGGGCGGGTTCAACACCGACCCGCTCACGAAGCGGGCCGTGTTCCTGCCGGTGATCCGCAACGACCTGCCGACGGTGTTCGAGGTGTTCGACTTCGCCGACCCGGACGTGTCGAACGGCCGCCGCGACGCGACCACCGTCTCGACGCAGGCGCTGTACCTGATGAACAGCACGTTCGCGAACACCCACGCCCGGCTCGCCGCCGAGCGGCTCCTGGGCGAGTCGGCCGACGACGCGCGGCGCCTGGAACTGCTGTTCCGCCGGGCGCTCGGGCGGTCGCCGACGAGGGCCGAGGCGGCCGCGACCGAGCGGTTCCGCGCCGAGTACCGCAAAACCATCGAGTCGCTGGGCACCGGTCAGAAGCCGAAGAACCCGGACCTCGCGGCGTGGACCGCCGTGTGCCTGTCCGTGTTCGGGTCCAGCGAGTTCCGCTTCGTCGAGTGACCTCCCCCGCACCCCCGAGTCGGAGTTCCCCAATGCTCTCCCGTCGTGACATGCTGCGGTCCGCGTCGGCCGGTGCGGGGTTCGGTTACCTCGCGTTCCTCGACCTCCTCGCACGGGCCGGGGAGGGTGCGAGCCCCAACACGCTCGCGGCACGGGCCGGGCACCACCCCGCGAGGGCCAAGCGCGTCATCTTCGTGTTCATGCACGGCGGGCCGTCGCAGGTGGACACGTGGGACCACAAGCCCGAGCTGGAGAAGCGCGACGGGCAGGAGCTCCCGTTCGAGCCGGCCAAGGGCACGACCGTGTCCCGCAAGCTCATGCGGCCGCTGTGGAAGTTTCAGAAGTACGGCGAGTCGGGGATTCCCGTTTCCGAGCTGTTCCCCGAGACCGCGAAGCACGTCGACGACCTGTGCGTCGTCAACAGCATGCACACGGAGGGGCAGAGCCACGGGCAGGCGGTGCTCAAGCTCCACACCGGCGACATCGCGCTGTCGCGGCCGAGCGTCGGGAGCTGGGTCACTTACGGCCTCGGCACGGAGAACCAGAACCTCCCGGGGTTCGTCACCGTGTGCCCGACCCGCGGCCACGGCGGCGCGCAGAACTACGGCAACGCCTTCCTCCCCGCCGCGTTCCAGGGCACGTCGATCGGGGCGGCCGGGACGCCCGCGTCGAGCGCTCAGATCAAGAACGCCAACCACCCGGACCTGCCGCGCGAACTCCAGCGCCAGCAACTCGACTTCATGCAGGCGCTCAACAAGGAGCACGCCGCCCGCGCCGGGGCCGACGACCGCCTCGAAGCGACCGCGGCGAGCTACGAGCTCGCGTTCCGCATGCAGGCCGCGGTGCCGAAGGTCGCCGACCTCCGCGACGAGACCAAGGAGACGCTGAGGCTCTACGGCATCGGCGAGAAGCCGACCGACGACTTCGGCCGCCAGTGCCTCATGGCCCGCCGGTTCGCCGAGGCCGGGGTGCGGTACATCCAGGTGTCGCACAGCTTCAAGTGGGACCAGCACGGCAACATCCGCCAGCACGAGGCGAACGCCCGCGAGACCGACCGCCCGGTCGCCGGGCTCCTCGCGGACCTGAAGCAGCGCGGGCTCCTCAAGGACACGCTCGTTGTCTGGGGCGGCGAGTTCGGGCGCACGCCGGTGTCGCAGGGGAAGGACGGCCGCGACCACAACCCGCAGGGGTTCACGATGTGGCTAGCCGGGGGCGGGGTGAAGGGCGGGCACGTCCACGGCGCGACCGACGACTTCGGCTACCACGCGGTCCGGGACAAGGTCCACATGCACGACCTGCACGCCACGATCCTGTGGCTTTTGGGCCTGGACCATGAGAAACTGACGTACCGTCACGCGGGCCGCGACTTCCGCCTCACCGACGTGTACGGCCGCGTGGTGAAGGACCTGTTTGCGTGACGGAGCCGGACGCGCCCGCGGTGGAGTGGTGGCTGTGGCCGAACGTGCTGGCGCTCGACGCGCCGGTGGTCGCGGTGGTCTGGCAGCGGTTCCTCGCTGGTACGGTTGGCGCGACCGTCCCGGCGTCCGCGTCGGTCGCGCTCGGCCTCGTGGTCTGGGGCATCTACCTCCTGGACCGCCGGCTCGACGCCGCGCGGCCCGGGTTCACCCAGCCGCGGCACACATTCGCGCGCCGGAACCCGTACCTCGTTACCGTCTTGGCGTTCGCCGCTCTTGTCGCCGCAGCGCTCCTCGCGGTCACGCTCCCTTGGGCGTACCTTGAAGTCGGGGCGGTGGTGGCGGGTCTGGTCGCCGGCTACTTCGGCCTCGTTCACCTGACCCGTGCGGCCCTGCCGATCGCCAAGGAATCCCTCGTCGGGGTGCTCTTCGCCGCGGGGGTGTCCGTGCCGCTGATCGCTTCGGACGCGCCCCTCGTCGCGTGGCTCCCCTCCACGTTCGCGTTCGGACTGCTCTGCTGGCTGAACTGTGCGTTGATCGAGCGTTGGGAGTCGGGGGCGAGCGGGGGTGCAATCCTCCCCGTGCTGCTGGCCCTCGGGGTGCTCCTGACCGGAGCGACCTCACCCGCCGCGGTGCGCGGCGCGCTCGGTACGTCGGTCGCGCTCCTGCTCGTACTGCACGCCGCCCGCCACCCCACCGGCACGAAACACGCGCGCGTCCTGGCCGATGTCGCACTGTTAACGCCGCTGGCCGTGTATGGGTATCGGTGAGCGGTCCTCGGGGTACTTGCCCTTCTGAGGTTCCGCGGGACCGCGCCTCGGATCGCTTTGAGCCGCTGCCGAGATGCTCCTCGCCACCGTTTGGGGCATCGACGGCGATCGCGGGGGTCATTTGATCACCCCCGCTTACACCAACTCGTGAGACGGACGGGTACGGTCTAATCCCCGCTGGGACGAACTCGGGGACGGAAGGGCGGGTGCGGGGAAAGACGAAACCCCTAGTTTCTTAGGGGTTGGGACGCTTGGGGACTGTTGAGGACTGCGTGACACGGAGTACGCCCGTCGGGACTCGAACCCGAAACCACCCGCTTAGAAGGCGGGTGCTCTATCCAGTTGAGCTACGGGCGCTCTTCGGGAATTGTCCGGCGGGGTCGGGCCGCTGACAAGGCCGCTTTGTGTCATAGAAGGGCCACGCGGTCAGCCGCGGAGGGGGCCGCGGGCAAGGACCGTGTACACGGGTCCGTCGCGCTCCAGCTCGCTGCTGAACACGGTCACCTGCGACACCGCGGTGCGGCCGCCCGACCACGACATGCGCTTCGGCAGCTCGGGCGCGAGCGCCTCGCCGTCGGCCGCGCCCTTCACCCGGCCCAGGGTCAGGTGCGGGGTGTACCCGCGCTCCTCGGTGCGGTAGCAGCCCAGGTCGAGCATCCGAGCTTCGAGCTTGCCGTACAACTGACGCAGCTCCTCGGCCCCCTCGGTGACCCCGGCCCACACGACCTTCGGCCGCCGCGGGGTCGGGAACGCGCCCACGCCCGCGACCGCCAGCGTGAACGCCGGCACCTTCGCGGCCACGCTCGTGACGGCCCGGCAGACCGAGTGCAGCTCGCGGTCGTCCACCTCGCCCAAGAACAGCAGCGTGACGTGCATGCTCTCGGGTTCGACCCACTTCACCTCGGCCCCGGTCTTCGCGAGGTCGGCCTGGAGTGCGACGGCCCGGTCGCGGACCTCGTCGTCAATCTCGACGGCTATGAACGTGCGGGTTCGGCCCATGTGCGTGCGTGCTTCTCGTGGTGCGGGTCCGGGCGACGCGGCGGCTCGGCTTAGCTCCAGGCGGCCTCGTCCCAGAACTGCTTGGCCCCATGGTGGAGCCGCGCCCCGATCTGAGTGACGACCTTCATCGCCAGGAAGTTCGCGGCCCGTGCGGCCTTTTGCGGGGCGACGTTGCGGGTGACCCCGTAGAGGAACGCGCCGGCGAACATGTCGCCCGCCCCGGTCAGGTCCACCGGGTGGCACGGGAACGCAAGGACGTGGCACTCCTCGCCGTCGTACCGCACGAACGCGCCGTTCGGCCCGTCGGTGACGACGGCACTGGGCACGAGTGCCTTGAGCTTCGCGAACGACTCCGCGGCCGTGTTCCCGCCGGCGACCGCCGCCGCCTCGACCGCGTTGCAGAACAGGAGGTCGCTCTGGGCGAGCGCCTCGCGGAACGGCTCGCCGAACACCTGCGGGATGAACGCATCCGAGCAGGTGAGCGCGACCTTCGTGCCGTGAGCCTTCGCGGCCCTCACCGCCTCGCGGATCGCGTGCTGGCCGGTTCTCGGGTTGGCGAACACGTAGCCCTCGACGAACAGCCACGTCGCGGCCGTCACCTTCTCCGGGCGGACGTGCCTCGCGGCAAGGTGGCTCGACACCGCGAGGCTCGTCCGCATCGTCCGCTCGGCGTCGGGCGTGATGATGCTGACGCAGGTGCCGGTCGTCTCGCCCACGAGCGGGGCGTTGGCGAAGTCGATGTTGAGTTCCTGGAACTCGGTTGCGTAGTGGAGCCCGTACCGGTCGTCGCCGACGCACCCGAGGAACGCGCCCTTGCCGCCCAGTTGCGAGCACGCGATCACCGAGTTGGCCACGCTCCCGCCGCTCACCAGCCGCGGCTCGTGGTCCCGGTACGCAGCGAGCAATTGGGCCTGCTCGGCGGGCTCGACGAGCCGCATCGTCCCCTTCTCGAACCCGAGGGCGGCGAACTCCGCGTCGGTGAGTTCCAGGAGGATGTCCACGAGCGAGTTGCCGAGGCCGATGACGTCGAACTCTTTCATTGCTGTGTGCTTCTCTGGGTGCCGGTGCGGGGCTACGCCTCGAACCGGGGGAGGTACACCGGGGTGGGCCGCTGCCACGCCGCGCTGTTGATCTGGTCGGCGAGGACCGCCCGCAGGTCGTCGAGCGTCTGCCACTGCGGGAACAGCGAGTCGTAGTGCCGCCGCAGACTGTCCAGGTTCACGGCCAGGTGCCGCAGCACGTCGCCGTGCGGGTCGCCGCCGAACCGGCCCATCAGCGTCAGGTACCCCTCGATGATCCGCACGTGGCCCAGCAGCACCGCGTGGTAGTCGTCGCGGACCGCGTGCAGCTCCTCGACGCAGTTGTCGCGGAGCACCCGGCGGCTCGTCTGCTCCCAGGCGGTGAGCAGGTGCCGGGCGAGGGGCTCGCGCAGGAACCACGGCTCCTGGAGGAACGGCAGCAGCGGGTACGGGCCGGACAGCTCGCGGAGGACTGAGGTGAACATCGTCGGGCTCCCGTGTTCACCGTCCAGATTACGCCATCGCGGCGGCCGTGTCGATTCGCCGCAGCACTTTGTCGCGGCCGAGCAGGGCGAGCGTCTCCGGGAGCCCGAACCCGATCGTCTCGCCGGTGACCGCGACCCGCACGCTCCCGTCGAGGTCGCGGGGCTTCACCCCGACCTTCGCGGCGAACGCGGTGAACGCCACCATGATCGTCGGCGGGTCGAACGGCTCCAACGTCTTGAGTTCCTCCGCGAACGCCTTGAGGCGGTCGGCGACGCCGGGCTTCGCGAGCTTGTCGGCGACGGCCTTCGGGTTGAAGTCGGGCGCGTCCTTTAGTAGCGGGGCGGCGTAGAACACGAAGTCCGAGAACAGCTTGATCCGGTCCGCGGCGGCCTCGGCGATCTTGAGCAGGAACGCCCGCGTTTCGTCCGGCACCGGGTCGGCCACGAGCTTCGCTCGCGTCAGATACGGGAGGGAACCCGCCAGCTTCTCCTCGGCGGAGAGCTTCTTCATGTACTCGGCCTGCACCCAGAACAGCTTCTTCTCGTCGAAGTTGCCCGGTGCCTTGGTCACGTCCTTCGTGTCGAAGTTCGCAATGACCGTTTCGAGCGGGATGATCTCGTCGGTGGCGTTCAACGCCCACCCGAGCCGCACGAGGTAGTTGATGAGCGCCGCCGGGATGTACCCGAGTTCGCGGTAGTACGCGACGGTCGCGAGGTTCAGGTCGTCGCGGCCCTTCAACTCTTCGTCGGTCCACCCGCACGCCTTCAGCTTCGCGATCTCGTCGGCCGAGAGCGGTGGGAGGTCGCGCTTGCTGATCTTCTTCCCGTTGCGGTAGAGCAGCGGGACGTGCGCGAACTCGGGCGGCTTCGCGCCGAGCGCCTTGTAAAAGAGCGCCTGGTAGATGAGCAACTGCACGGGTGTGTTGGCGAGGTGCTCCTCGGCGCGGATCACGTGCGTGATGCCGAAGTCGATCTCGTCCACGACCGTGGCGAAGCTGTACAGCGCGCCCGTCACGCCGTCGGCGTTCGGCGCGCGGAGCAGGGCCGGGTCGCGGATCGTGTCGGTGCTCACCTCGACCGTGCCGCGGACGTGGTCGTCGAACACGACCTTCTCGCCCTCCGGCACCCGAAGCAGCACCGGGGCCGGTTTCTCCTTGTAAAGGCGCAGGTTCTCTTCTGGGGCGACGTCGCGGTTGCTCCCGCGGTGGACGTACGCCTTCTTCAGCCGCTGCGCGAGGTCGCGGCGGGTGTCCTGCTCGGCCTGCGTGGTGTAGTCGGGGTACGCGAGGCCGGCCCCCATGAGCTTCATCGCGGCCGCGACGTACTTGTCGTTCCGCTGCCCCTGGTAGTACGGCTTGTGCGGGCCGAAGCTCTCGCCGCTGGCGTCCCGGGCCGGGCCCTCGTCCCAGTCGATGCCGAGCCACTCGAACCCGTCGAGGATCGGCTTGACGGCCTCGGCCCGGTTGCGGGCGGCGTCGGTGTCGTCGATGCGGAGGACGAACTGGCCCCCGTGCCGCCGGGCGTACAGCCAGTTGAACAGCGCCGTGCGGACGCCGCCGATGTGCAAGTAGCCCGTCGGGCTGGGGGCGAAGCGGGTGCGAACGGTCATGTGATCGTGGGGTGCGGAGTGCGGAGTCTGCAACACGGAAGACGGACGCACGCCGCGAGCGGGTGGTTCGTCTGCCCCATGCCTTTCTATTCCGCGGTCTGGACCTCGCATTCCGAATTGGCGGCGACGGTGGTCGGGCGGGGCAGGGGCCGGGCCTCGATGAGCAGGACGATCTCGCCCTCCTGCACGACCTTGCCGTCCTGGTTGCTGATCGACCGCTGCCAGACGACCTCGCCGCGCTTGCCGCGACCGCGGAGCGTCTTCTCGATGACCCGGCTCGTCATCTTGATGGTGTCGCCCGCGAACACGGGCAGGATGAAGTTCCAGTACCGCACGCGCAGCATCGCGATGGTGCGGAGCTGCGGGGCCATGACGCCCAGGCCGCTGCCGATGGAGAACACGGCGAACCCGTGCGCGATCGGCTTGCGGAACGGGGTCGTCTTGGCGAACTCGGCGTCGACGTGGATCGGGTTGAAGTCGCCGCTGAACCCTGCGAAGTGGACGATGTCCGCCTCGGTGACCGTTCGCCCGCCTGAGACCCATTCCTGGTTCACGTCCAGGTCGTCGAAGAACAAATGGGCGGCCGAAAAAGCCATGAACCGACCTCGGGCGAACACCACGGGACCGCAACACCGTCCGTTGCTATAGCCGTTGGGCGATGGAAGACAAGTGTTCCGGCGTTCGCGGGGCCGGGCATCACGGGGCGGAATCACGACGCATCTGGAAACAGGGCTACGGGTTTGCGCTCGGGGGTCGAGAGGTCGACGCCGACGAACACCCCCTCGGCCTCGGTGACATGGATCGTCTCGGCCCCCCGCTCGGCGTGGACGTCGATTCTCACGGTCATCGACGTGCGCCCGACGCGCACGACGCTCGTCTCGAACCGCACCACGTCGCCGACGAGCACCGGCTTCTTGAACTCGACGCGGTTGATGGCGACCGTGACGAACGACGCCTTCGGGTTCCCGCCACGGAGTTGCAACTCGCGCTGCGCCGTGATCGCCCCCGCGAGGTCGAGGTACGACAGCAGTACCCCGCCGAAGATGGTGCCGTGGCGGTTCGTGTCCTTCGGCATCATCGGGACTTGAATGGCAAGGTACGGCGCGTTCGACTCGGACATGACGACTCCCGGCGTTGGTGCGACGGTGGTAAACTGCGGAACGGAGTTCGTCGGGGCCAGTGGGGACAAAATCATGGATGACAAGAACCCGACCGTCACACGCAGTTCTTTGGCGGTCCTTGCGATGGCGATGACGGGTACGTGTGTCATTTGCCCGTGCAGCAACACCCTCGTGGTTCGCCGAGTTGTTGCGCTCGTCCATCCTCAGTACACGTCTAACGTCAACGATCCCATCCCATTCGATCGTGACCTCTGGCTCAGAGGACGGGCTCGGAACCGAGTCGGAATGGCCAATTACCTCGCCAACGAGAAGATGCTCGACGGAAAAACGCGCTCCGAATTGGTGGAAATGCTGGGCGAACCTGACTTTGAGCGCCCGGGTGATGAGGGGACTCGGTGGTTGCTGGGCTTTTACGCAAAAGGCCTCTTCGATGAGTCCTTGTGGCTCGAGTTGACGATCGGTGAGAACGGTAGGGCGAGGGGGGCAATAGTGGGTGTAAGTTGGGAGGATCCCCGGACGCGGTAACCGACCCACGCGCTGATCCTGAGCCCGCGGGTGCTGGGTCGTCGATCTGATCCTCGGGAAGCAGTGACCGCGGCGCGCGTGGTACAATCGCTGTGTCTCGTTTGCACGAGGGCCGCTGATGCCGTCGCCGTTCCCGGGCATGAACCCGTACATCGAACGTCCCGAACTGTGGAACGACTTCCACAACACGTTCATCCCCGCGGTTCGCGAGGTGCTCGCGCCGCAGCTTCAGCCGCGGTACTTCGTTCGCATCGAGGAGAACCTCTACATCCACGAGCCCGAGGCGCGCGAGCGGTTCCCGCTCGGGAAACCGGACGTCTCGATTCACCCGGCTCATGGAACTGCTCCTGATCGAGCCCAGGGAGTGGCGGTACTCGCCCCCACGTCGGTCGGGATGCCGGTTCACGTCGAAGAGGAGCGGCTCCCGTTTCTGGAGATACGCGACCGATCGCGGAACGAAGTCGTCACGGTCATCGAGTTGCTCAGTCCCGCGAACAAGGCCACCGGTACGCCGCGCGAGCAGTACCTCGCCAAGGTGCGGCGGATTCTCGCGAGTCGGACGAGCTTCGTGGAGATCGACCTGCTTCGCGGCGGTCCGCGGATGCCGTGGGATCGCTTGCCGGCGTGCGACTACTACGCCATCGTGAGCCGTCCGGCCGACCGCACGGGCGACGACCCGCACGCCGGCCTGTGGCCGATCGGCGTCCGCGACCCGCTGCCGACGATCCCGATTCCGCTCCGCCCCGGCGAACCCGAGGCGACGCTCGACCTGCAAGCGATCGTCCACCGCATCTACGACACCGCCGGGTATCAGCTCTTCATCTACGACGCCGACCCCGAACCGCCGCTGCCCGCCGGCGATGCGGTGTGGGCCGCTCATCTCCTGAACCCGCCGGCGTAACACGATGGCGTTCACTCACACCACCCGCGGCGAGCGGTTCGTCTTCGCGGAGCTGCGCGAGTTGCTCGCGAAGGCGAACGAGCTGAAGTCCGGCGACGAACTCGCGGGCGTTGCGGCTCGGAGCGAGCGCGAGCGCGCCGCGGCCAAGTTCGCACTCGCCGACGTGCCCCTCGGCGAGATCGTCGCAAACCCCGTCATTGACCCCGACACCGACGATGTGTCGCGGCTCATTGTCGAATCGCACCACGCAGCCGGCTTCGCGTCGATCGCGTCGCTCACCGTCGGCGAGTTCCGCGAGTTCCTGCTCGACGACGCGACCACGTGCGACACGCTGCACTCGCTGCGAAGCGCGATCACGCCCGAGGTCGCCGCGGCCGTCGCGAAGCTGATGAGCAACAAGGATCTCGTCTACGTCGCCGCGAAGATCCGCAACGTGACGCGGTGCCGCAACACGATCGGCGGGGCCGGCGTGTTTGGCGTCCGCGTGCAACCGAACCACCCGACCGACGACCCCGCCGGCATCGTCGTGTCTGCGGTCGACGGACTGCTGTACGGGTGCGGCGACGCGGTCATCGGCGTGAACCCCGCGACCGATTCCGTCGAGACCGTGGCGGCCGTGCTTCGCACCCTCGACCGGCTCATTGACACGCTCGGCATCCCCACGCAGGCGTGTTGCCTCGCCCACGTCACCACCCAACTCGCGGCACTCGAACGCGGCGCGCCAGTCGATCTACTCTTCCAGTCGGTCGCCGGCACGCAGGCCGCGAACGCGAGCTTCGGCGTCACGCTCGCGATGCTGAAGGAGGGCCGCGAGCGGGTGCGGGAATCGCACGCGAAGCGCGACGTTGCCTGGGTCGGCGATCAGGTCATGTACTTCGAGACGGGGCAGGGGAGCGCGCTCTCGGCCGAGGCGCACCACGGCGTCGATCAACTCACGCTCGAAGCGCGTGCCTACGCCGTCGCCCGTTCGTTCGACCCGTTCCTCGTGAACAGCGTCGTCGGGTTCATCGGGCCGGAGTACCTCGCCGACGAGCGGCAGATCACGCGGGCCGGACTCGAGGACCACTTCGTCGGCAAGTTGCTCGGCCTTCCGATGGGCGTGGACGTGTGCTACACCAACCACGCCGACGCCGACCAGAACTCGGCCGACAACCTGTTGCTGTTGCTCACGGCCGCGGGGTGCAACTACGTCATGGGCGTGCCGTGCAGCGACGACGTGATGCTGAACTACCAGTCCACGAGCTACCACGACGCGGCGACCGTTCGGAGCCTGTTCGGCTTGACCCCTGCCCCGGAGTTCCTAGCGTGGCTCGAAGCGCAGGGCATACACCGTGCGGGTAAGCTGGCCGCCGGTGGGCAGCCCGCACTGCTCGCGAAACTCGGTAAAGTGCTCACGGGTTGAGATAACCGGTGAGTCGAATCATGATGCGGGTAGAATCGACAATGAGTGTGTGAAAGCCACCAGAGGGCGGAACATGGTCCCGCTGCCCACAATTGACGTGCTGGACTCAATTGCAATCCCCGTCGCATGCCCGGTGGACTGGGACACGATGCACGGCGACGATCGAGTGCGGTTCTGCGACAAGTGCAACCAGAACGTCCACGATGTCAGCGAACTCGCGCGGGCCGAGGCCGTCCAACTGGTTACCGACGGGGAATCGATGCCTTGCCTCCGCGTCTACCGTCGGCCGGACGGTCGGGTGATGACCGCCGACTGCACGACGCGGCGAGAGCGCGTGTGGAAGTGGCTGCACAAGCGCTCCGCGTGGGCAGCAGGACTCTTCGCACTCGTGTTCATCACCGGCTGCGGCGAGCGGCGGCCGGGATGCATGGCAGGAGCACCTCTGCCCTCCGACCAGCAGATCGCAGGGGAAGCCGCCATGACCGCAGTGCAATTCACCATCGCCATCCTCCCCGCGGTAACGACGGGGGGAGCCAAGAACCACGCGGATGAACTCGGGCGCTAGCGCGGCCATCCATACAACGCCCCCATGCCCGCACCACTCGACCTGCCCCCCGAATCCGACGACGTTCGCACCCTCCACAAGTTGGGGTACGCCCAGGAACTGTCGCGCGTGCTCGGCGGGTTCTCGAACTTCGCCATCTCGATGTCGATCATCTGCATCCTCGCGGGCGGGATCACGTCGTTCCACGTCGGGTACTGCTCGGTCGGCGGCGCGGCGATCGGGCTTGGCTGGCCGCTCGTGTGCGTGTTCTCGCTGTGCGTGGCAGCGACGATGGGGCAGATCGCGTCGGCGTTCCCGACGGCCGGCGGGCTGTACCACTGGGCCGCGATTCTGGGCGGCCGTGGATGGGGGTGGGTGACGGCGTGGTTCAACCTCGCTGGGCTGGTGACCGTGCTCGCGAGCATCAACGTCGGCACGTACCGGTTCGCACTCGGTGCGTTCTACCCCGAGGCGAAGCCCGACCCGATGGAGCAGTTCTGGGTCGTGCTGCTGCTCACAGTCTCGCAGGCGATCGTGAACCACCGCGGCATCCGCGTGACGCAGGTACTGACCGACTTCAGCGGGTACTGGATCCTGCTGATCGCGACGGTCCTCACAGTCTCGCTGTTGGTTGCGGCCCCTTCGCACGACCTCTCGCGACTCTGGACGTTCACCAACTACAGCGGCCTTCAGGACGGCGACGCGCTCGTCGCGTGGCCGCGGACCGAGTCGGTGCCGTGGCTGTTCGCGCTCGGGTTCCTCCTCGCCGCGTACACCATCACCGGGTTCGACGCCTCGGCGCATGTTTCGGAAGAGACCGAAGGGGCCGCCCGGAACGTGCCGCGGGGGATCGTGCGGTCGGTCCTCGTGTCGGGCGTGTTCGGGTGGGTGATGCTGTGCGCCGTCGTGCTCGCGATGCGCGACCCGGACGCGGCCGCGGCGAAGGGTACCGGCGCGTTCGTGTTCACTCTTGAAGACGTGCTGCCGAAGTGGTACTCGGTCGTGTTGCTCGGGTGCATCGTCGTCGCACAGTACCTCTGCGGGCTGGCGACGGTTACGTCGGCGTCGCGGATGGCGTACGCGTTCGCCCGAGACGGCGGCCTGCCCGGGTCGCGGTGGGTGCGGTTCGTGTCGCCGCGGTTCCGCACCCCGGTCGTCGCGATCTGGGTCGTGGCGCTCGCGTCTGTCGCGTTCACCGCCTACGCCGAGGTGTACGAGACGATTGCCGCCGTGTGCGTGATCTACCTCTACGTCTCGTATGTGCTGCCCACCGCCATTGGCCTCGTCGCACACGGCCGCTGGTGGACCGAGCTGGGGCCGTGGCACCTCGGCCGCTGGTTCCGGCCGCTCGCCGTTGTCAGCGTGATCGGGTGCGGGGGGCTCATCGTCATCGGGATGCAGCCGCCGAACGAGAAGGCTGCGGTGGTCGTCGGCGGAACGGTCGTGCTGCTCGGGGTGTGGTGGTTCGCGGTCGCCCGCCGCACGTTCCCCGGCCCGCCGGTCGGCGCGCTCACCCCGCAGCAGCGGGCCGAGATCGCCGCGGCCGAGGTCCGGGTTCACGAGGGTGCGAAGTGAGTGACAGCCCGCTGTCACCGACGCCCGATCCGCTGGAGGTGGCCCGCGACCACACCCCGGCCCGCGTCCTCGTCAACCGCGCCGGACCGGGCTACCGCACCCGCACCTGGCTCTCCTTGCGCGAGGACCACGCCGCCGCCCGCGACGCGGTGCAGGCCGAGGTCGATCTGCTCGGCGCGTTCGGGCCGGACCGCATCGCCGCTCACCAACTCTTCGCGCTCAAGTCGCAAGCCGGTTCGAAGGCCGAGTACCTGCGGCGGCCCGATCTCGGTCGGCGACTCGACGCCGAGTCGCGCCAGACGATCCTCGAGCGCTGCCCCGCGGGCCGCGACGTGCAGGTGGTGATCGGCGACGGGCTCTCCGCGACCGCGGTGTCCGCCCAGGCCCCCGCACTCCTCGACGGGCTCCGTGCCGCGTGCGAGGCCCGCGGGTGGTCGTTCGGGCGGCCGTTTCTGGTGCGGTACTGTCGTGTCGGCGTGCTGAACGACGTAGGCGACCTGCTGAACCCGGGAGTCGCCGTGCTGCTGATCGGCGAGCGGCCGGGGCTGGCAACCGCGGAGAGCCTCTCGGCGTACCTCGCCTTCCGCCCGCGGGCCGGCCACACCGACGCCGACCGGAACTTGATCTCGAACATCCATTCGCGCGGCGTGAGCTGCGACGAGGCGGTCCGGCGGGTGGTCGCGCTGGCCGAGCAGTTCCGCACCATCGGCCGCAGCGGGATAACCGTCAAGGAACTCGCCGCATTGCCCCAGCCGCTGTCACCCTGATCCGTGTCACGTTGCGCCGAACAACTCGTCCCAGGTGCTCGCGTCGCGGAACTGCGAGACCGGCGCACGCCCCGCCCTGATCCATCGGCCTTTACACTTACACGAACGCTCTGCGTGCGCGAGGTGTCGTTCCCGCTGGTGAGTGCGGGCAGTAACCTGAGGCAGTCGCACCGAGGACCAGCCGATGCCGTTCGACCCGGACGCCCGCCTCGCCGAGTGGCGGAAGAGCCTGCTCGACATCTCGAAGCGGAACCGCCTCATCAAGTTCGCCGCGGGCCGGGGTGGCGGCGCGTACCTGCTCCGGCCGACGGTCGGTGACCTGTGGACCCGGCTCGTGTGCGAGGGGGAGCGGCTCACGTTCGCACGCAAGGCCGAGATCCTCGGCCTCCCCGCGCAGGTGCTCGACGCCGAGACCCTCGGGGCCGACTACGACCCGCAGAGCGAGGCGGCCGCGGGGGCCGACGCGGCCCGGGAGTTGACCGAGTTGTGCCTGCGGTCCCCGCACCTCCGGCGTGACCACTTGCTGACCGAGTTCACCGACCGCCAGCTCGCGGCCCGGCTCACGCGGCTGTTCCGCACGGCCCGCGAGGGCGCGACCGACCACGGCGTCACCACGCTGTTCGCCGCGTTCGGATTTCTCCGCTGGTTCGAGAGCCCGGACTCGACCGAGGAGGTGCTCTCCCCGTTGTTGCTCGTGCCCGTGCGGCTCGAGCGCGAGACCGTCGAGTCGTCGTTCACGCTCCGGGCCGAGGACGAGGACGTCGTCCCGAACCACTGCCTCGCCGAGTTGCTCCGCACGCAGTTCCGCATCGCGCTGCCGACCGCGGCCGCGTGCCCGCTGGGTGCCGACGACCCGGAGTGCGTCGCCCGGTACTGCGCAGCGGTCGGGGCCGCGGTCGCGCACGTCCCGCGGTGGGGCGTGGTCGAGTCCGCGGCGGTCGGCGTGTTCAACTTCCAGAAGCTCGCGATGTGGGAGGACCTGGGCCGCAACGCCGCCCGGGTGACGGCGCACCCGGTGTGCCGCGCCATCGCCGGTGACAGTGCGGTGTCACTCGCGCCGCCGGCCGACCTGCCGCACGCCGCCGACCTCGACCGCCTGGTGACGCCGGCGGCCGCGGTCCACATCCTCGACGCCGACAGCAGCCAGCACGAGGCGATCGAGGCGGTGAAGCGCGGCGCGCACCTCGTCATGGACGGCCCGCCGGGCACGGGGAAGAGCCAGACCATCGCGAACATGATCGCCGAACTCCTGTGGGCCGGAAAGACGGTACTGTTCGTCAGCGAGAAGACCGCGGCGCTGGAGGTCGTGAAGCGCCGGCTCGACCGCAGCGGGCTGGGCGACTACTGCCTCGAACTGCACAGCGCCAAGGCGAACAAGCGCGCCGTACTCGACGAATTCGGCCGGTGCCTCGATCTGCCCGTCGTTGCGGAACCCGACGACGCGGGGCCGCTCGGCGAACTCGGGGCCGCGCAGCGCGCGCTCAACGAATTCGTGGCAGAGTTGCACGCGGTCCGGCAGCCGCTCGGTCGGAGCGCCTTCCGGGTCCACGGCGAACTCGCGGTCCTCGGGGACCGCACCGGGCGAACGCGCGTGGCGGTCCCCGAACCGCTGACGAAAGACGCGGCCTGGCTCGACCAGTCGAGCGCGATTCTTTCCGGGCTCGCCGCGTGCGGGTCGGTGCTGGAGGAACCCGGCGGCCACCCGTTCCGCGGGTGCAAAGTGGTGGCGTACTCGCACACCGCCGCCGACGAGACGCGGCACGCCCTCACCCAACTCGCGGCCGCGCTGCCGGCGGCCGAGCAAGTGGTGGCCGCGTTGACCGCGGCTGGTGTCGCGCCGGCCCCCTGCGGCGTGTTCCAATGGCAGGCGGCAGAGGGCGACGCGCGTGCGGTTCTGGCCGCGCCGCTGTTCCCCGCCGAGTGGTTCCGGGCCGACCCCGTTCGGGCGGCGAAGGCGGTCCTCGAACTCGACGGCGCGTCCCGCACCGCCCGGGAGGTGGTCGCGGCGCTGCCCGAGTTCGCGCCCGAAACGCTCCGCTCGTTACCCGCCGATCTCGACGCCGTAGCGGCGTCGGTGTCGCTCACCGCGGCACCCTCGGCAAAGGACCGACTCGCAACGCTGGAGCGCGTCGCGGCCGCGCTCGCCGCACTCGGGGAGCAACTGCGGGAGGCGGAAGCACTCGCGGGGCAGGTGCGCGACGCGCTCCGGGTGCCGCGCATCGGCGCGGCGCAGTTGCCCGAGTTCGCGGCCGTCGCGAGGCGACTTGCCGCGCTGCCGCCGCTCCCCGCGAGTTGGTGGGACGCGCCGCGGCGGGCCGAGTTGCTCGCGGCCGTCGGGCGCGCCGCGGACGACGCCCGCACCGCACAGGCGGACCGCACGAAGCTCGCCGCGAAGCTCTCGCCGGTCGCGTTCGCGCGTGAGTCGGCACCGGTCGTTCGGGAAGCGGCGACCGCGGCAGCGTCCACCTGGCGCTGGGTTCCGTGGTCGGCGTGGGGCAAGGCCCGCGTGCCGGTCGCCGCGTGGTACTCGGCCCCGCCGGATGATGCGCCGCTCCGGGCCGATGTCGAGCAACTCGCGGCGTACCACCGGCGCGTCGAAGCCGCCGAGCAGGTCGCTGCCGCGTACCGGGCCGATCTGCTGAGCCCGAGCGGCGCGCCGGACTGGAACGCCACGCTCGCGGGGCTGCGTGACATCGAGTCGCTCGACCGCTGGAAGGCTGCGCCCGAACTGAAGGCGCGCCTCGCCGCGGGCGGTTCGTTCGACCGCTCCGTCCTCGGATCGGTGGCGCAGCGGCTCGCGGCGGTCGCGGCCGCATTCGCCGAGGGCTGGACGGCGCTCCTCCGCGACTTGGTCGTTCCCGATGCCGCGACGATCCTGGCGCAGGCCCCGGCCGACGTGATCGCGTGGCTCCAGACGCAGGCGGCCGCAGTCTCGCGGGAGGCCAGCGAACTTGGGAAGATCGTCGCCTTGCTGAAGCCGGGGCACGATGTCACTGGGGCGAACCTCAGCGAGCGCCGTGCGGCGCTGCGGCAACTTGCCGCGGCCCGGGTGCGCGTCGCCGGCGCTGCGACCGCACTCGGCGAGACGCGCACGTCCGATGCGCTCGAAGCCACCGACCACGCGACCGCCGCTGCGACCGCTCGCACGCTGCTCGCGCTTCTGGCGACCCTGAACCGGCCGGGCTCGGTCGAACTTGCCGCGACCCTCACGGAGCCGGCGGCCCGCGAGCGCCTGCGGGTCGCGCTCGACACCAGCACGGCGGCGCACGCCGCGTTCGACCGGGCCTGGGACCGCGTCGCGAGCGAGTTGTTCGATGTCACGGCGTCGGTCTCCTCGAACGTCGTTCTGCAAGGCGCACCGCTGTCGGACTTGAGAGCGTGGGCGACGGACCTCGCGGCGAACGTGGACCGCCTCGCCGAGTGGGCGCGGTTCGTCGCGTGCGAGCGCGAGATGCGGGCGGCCGGTCTGGGCGCTGTCCTCGACGAGGTCCGGGCGAAGGAGTACCCGGTTGCGGATGCGGCCGCGGCGTTCCGGGCGCGGTTCTTCCGCCTGTGGCTCGACTCGCTGCACCAGCAGGTGCCGGCGCTCGCGGCGTTCTCGACCGACGCGCACGAGCGGCTCATCGAGCGGTTCGCCGAACTCGACCGGCTCGCGGTCCGCACCGCACCGAACCGCGTCCGCGGGCACCTCGACGCGACCGCCCCGCGGCCCCACAGCCGCGACTCCGCACCTGAGAGTTCCGAACTCGGCGTGCTCATGCGCGAGGTGGCCAAGAAGCGCCGACACCTCCCGCTGCGCGCGCTGTTCCGGCAGATCCCGACGCTCCTCCCGCGGCTCAAGCCGTGCCTCATGATGAGCCCCCTCGCGGTCAGCACGTACCTCGAAGACCCGGATTTCACGTTCGACGTGGTGATCTTCGACGAGGCGTCGCAGGTCCGCCCGCACGACGCAATCTGCGCGATCTCGCGCGCCGGGCAACTCGTGGTCGGCGGCGACCCGAAGCAACTCCCGCCCACCGACTTCTTCAACCGCTCGACCGGCGACGGGGACGACAGCGACGACCGCTGGGCCGGCTTCGAGAGCCTGCTCGACGTGTGCGTGTCGCTCGGCCTCACCCGCAAGCGGCTGCGGTGGCACTACCGGAGCCGCCGCGAGGGGCTCATCGCGTTCTCGAACCGGCACATTTACGAGAGCCGGCTCGTCACGTTCCCAAGCGCCGACGAGGGCACGACGCGCGCCGTCACGGTCGAGCGCGTCGCGGGCGGCCGCTTCGCCGACGGCGTGAACCCCGTCGAGGCCCGCCGCGTCGCTCAATTGGTGATGGACCACGCGAGGCAGACGCCCGGCCGCAGCCTCGGCGTCATCGCGTTCAGCCAGAAGCAGCAGGACCGCATCCTCGACGAACTCGAAGTGCTGCGCCTGCAGAGCAGCGAGCACGAGGGGTTCTTCGCCGACGACCGGCCCGACCCGTTCTTCGTCAAGAACCTGGAGAACGTGCAGGGCGACGAGCGCGACGTGATCGTCCTGGCCATCGGCTACGGCCCGGACGACTCGGGCAAGGTCGCGATGCGGTTCGGGCCGCTGAACCAGAGCGGCGGCGAGCGGCGGTTGAACGTCGCCGTCACGCGGGCACGGTGGGCCATGGTCGTCGTGTCGTCGCTCACCGCGAACGACATCGACCTGTCGCGGACCGCGGCCGAGGGCGCGAAGCTCCTGAAGTCGTTCCTCGACTACGCCGAACGCGGGCCGGTCGCGCTGGGCGAAATGGTCACCGAGGCGAATCAGCGGGCGGCCGATTCGCCGTTCGAGCGCGAGGTGGGCGAGGAACTCGCGCGCCGCGGGCTCACGGTCCACCGGCAGGTCGGGTGCGGCGGCTACCGCATCGACCTCGCGATCGCCGACCCGGGGCAGGGTGGCCGCTACCTGCTCGGCGTCGAGTGCGACGGGGCGACGTACCACTCGGCCGCCACGGCCCGCGACCGCGACCGGCTCCGGCACGCGGTCCTTGAAGGGCTCGGGTGGCGGCTGGTGCGCGTCTGGTCGTCCGACTGGGTCCGCGACCGCGAGAAGCAGGTGCGGCGCGTGCTGGCGGCGCTTGAAGCGGCGAAGCAGCCCCACCCCGAGCGCCGCGATGAACCCGCCCCCGCCCCGGTGGTCGTGAATCAGCGAACGCCGCCCGCCCCGGAGTTCGACAACATCGAAGCGGTGCCCGAGCCCGCGGTCACGGACGCGATCGGTCGCTCGCTGCGCGACTTCGGGTCCATGCCGGCCGAAGACCTGATTGCGGCCGTGTCGAAGCGGCTCGGGTTCAAGCGCACCGGGCCGAAGATCCGCGAGCGCGTCGCCGAAGCGCTCAACGCGCAGACGGCCGCCGGCCAGTTGCTCGTGGGCGACGACGGCCGCGTGCGGCTCGCGCCGCGCTGACCGACGAGATTGGATTGTGCCGCACCCGAGCGGAGAATATCCTGCGGGCGCGCCGCGAGTGCCCACGGAACGGGGGAGCCGATGAGGACGAAGGCCGACATCGTGCAGGACTGGTTGCCGCGGTACACGGGCCGCCCGCTCGACCAGTTCGGGCGGTACGTCCTGCTCACGAACTTCGCAAACTACGTCGAGATGTTCGCCACCCGGTTCGGGGTCGAGATCCTCGGCCGCGACCGGCCAATGCAGTCCGCGACCGCCGAGAACCTCACGATCCTGAACTTCGGGATGGGCAGCGCGATGGCCGCGACGGTCATGGACCTGCTGTCGGCCGTCGAGCCCAAGGCGGTGCTCTTCCTGGGCAAGTGCGGCGGGCTGAAGAAGACCACCGTGGGCGACTTCCTGCTGCCGATCGCGGCGATCCGCGGGGAGGGCACGAGCAACGACTACCTGCCGCCCGAGATCCCGGCGCTGCCGTCGTTCCGGCTCCAGGCCGCACTCTCGGCCGCGATCAACCGCCACAACCTCGACTACTGGACCGGCACCGTTTACACGACCAACCGCCGCGTCTGGGAGCACGACGAGAAGTTCAAGAACTACTTGCGCGAGGTCCGGGCCAGTGCGATCGACATGGAGACGGCGACGGTGTTCGTCGTCGGGTTCGTGAACCACATCCCCAAGGGCGCTCTCCTTCTCGTGTCGGACAACCCGATGACCCCCGAGGGCGTGAAGACCTCGCGGTCCGATGCGACCGTCACCGAGAAGTTCGCCCGGCTGCACCTCGACATCGGCATCGACACGCTGATCGAACTCCGGGACCGCGGCGAGTCGGTGAAGCACGTCCGGTTCGAGGAGCGCCCGGGGTGACCCGCGGCGCGCCGTGAGGAACTCGCCATGCCCCTGTCCTTTCGCGTCCTCGGCGGCCCCGGCAGCGACAACGCGCTGTTCGTGACGGTCGACACGGGTCAGCGCACCTCGCGGCTGCTCTTCGATTGCGGCGACGGGTGCCCGCACGCGCTCGCGGTCGCCGACCTGCTGAACACCGAGCACCTCTTCTTCTCGCACTTTCACATGGACCACGTCGCGGGGTTCGACCACTTCTTCCGCATCAACTTCGACCGCGACCAGCCGCCCGTGAGCCTGTGGGTGCCCTCGAACGGCACCGAGGTCCTGCACCACCGGTTCCGCGGGTACGAGTGGAACCTCGTCGGCAGCCGGCAGCGCGGGACGTGGGAGGTTCACGAGATCGGTGCGGAGCAAGTGCGCACGACGCGGTTCTTCACCCGCGAGGCGTTCCGCACCGGGCACCCGGCCGGCGAGGAGCCCCGCGATCCGGTGATCGTCCGGGGCGAGGGTTACACCGTGGAGGCGGTGCAACTCGACCACGGGTGCCCGTCGATGGGGTACGTCGTCCGCGAGGCGGCGCGGGTGAACGTGGACACCGTGAAGTTGGCAGAACGCGGCTTCGCACCCGGGGCGTGGCTGAAGCGGCTCCGCGGCCCGGCCGCACAACCCGGGGAGGTCGTCGCGGTCAACGGTTCCGAGCACTCGCTCGCGCAGTTGCAGGCCGAGTTGCTCGCCACCACGCCCGGCGAATCGATCGCGTACCTGACCGACTTCCGCCTGAACGCCGCGACGCAGGACGTGCTCGCAGCGCGGCTCCGGGGCGTCACAACCGTGGTGTGCGAGAGCCAGTACATTGCGGCCGACGTGGAACTGGCCGAGGCCGCGATGCACTCGACCGCACGGGAGGTCGCGACCCTCGCCGCACGCGCCGGGGTGGGGCGGCTGATCCTGTTCCACGTCTCGCCGCGCTACCTGCCCGCCCGGCTCGGGGAGTTGCTCGCCGAGGCGCGTGCGGTGTTCCCGAACACTACGTTCCCGGACGGGTGGTAGATGGTTGTGCGTCGGGCGGGCATTCATGCCTACCGGGCGAGACCAGGGCAGGCAAGAATGCCTGCCCCACCAGCACACCGTCAGCCGTGGAGCGCCCAGACGGTCCAGAGGGTGAGGCCGAACGCGAACCGCAGGCCCGTCTGGGCGATGACCCACCACAGCGACGAGGCGAGCGTGGTCTGCATCTCGGCGAGGCTCTTCTTCACCTCGTTGTCCACCATTTGCTTCGGGTTGACGATGCCCAGGGTCACCGCCCGGATCAGCGGGCCGCGCCACCCGAGCCACGTCTCGGCCTGGTCCAAGTACTTCACCGTCTCGCCGTGGTCGAACCGCCCGACGCGGAGGATGAAGTACAGGTCCACGGCCAGCATCGGGATCATCGGCACGAGGATGATCGGGACCAGCCACCACTCCTGTTCGAGCTGCGGGCCGGTCAGCACGGCCATCGGGAAGATCATCCGCGAGCACACGAGCTGGACCGCGGTCACGACCGCCGCGAGGATCGCCGGCCGGAAGAACGACCAGTTCAGGATCAGGCTCTTGTGGTCGCCGAGCCGCTGGATCAGCTTCGGCCACCGGCCCCGCACCGCGAACGCGATCCGCACCGCGTTCAGGTACACGTCCCACCGCCGCAGGAAGCTGATGAGGAACATGAGGCTGACGTAGAAGTCGAAGATGCGGATCAGGTTGATCGGCGGCGGTTCGTCTGGCATGCGGCACCTGGGGCGACCTATCAGGATCGTATCGGTTTTCCCCGCCCGAAACTTGATTCCCCGTCGCACCGGGGGTACCTTCGGCGCTCGCCCTCTCCCGGGACCCGCGATGCTCCGCCCCCTGCGACTCCTCTGCCTGGCGCTGTGCCCCGTGCTCGTCGGGTGCGGCCGGCCCGCGGGCGAACTCACCGTTGTGGTCGTCCCCAAGGGGATGACCCACGAGCACTGGCAGTCGGTCCGCCGCGGGGCCGAGCGGTGCGCCGCCGACCTGCTCGCCGAGGAGGGCGTGACCGTCCGCGTCGTCTTCGACGGCCCGCTCCGCGAGCGGGACGCGATGGAGCAGATCCGCATCGTCGACCGCCGCGTCGCCACCGGGGCCGCCGGCATCGTCCTCGCCCCCCAGCACAACCGGACCATGGAGGCGTGCGTGGCGCGGACCGACGGGGCCGGGGTGCCGGTCGTGCTCATCGACTCGGGCCTCTCCGACATGAGCCGCGTCCAGAAGTACGTCGCCACCGACAACTACAACGGCGGCCGCCTCGCGGCCCGGCACCTGCTGACGGTGCTCCGCGAGAAGGGGGTGACGGAGCCGCGGGTCGTGCTGTTCCGGTACGCGGTCGGGTCGCAGAGCACCGAGGAGCGCGAGAAGGGGTTCGAGGACACCGTGGCCGCCGAGTGCCCGGGGGTCGTGTGGGTGTCGCGGGACAAGTACGCCGGCTCGACCCGCGACTCGGCCATGCGGGAGGCCGGGCCGCTCGTCCACCAGTTCGCCGACCGCATGGACGCGGTGTTCGCGCCCAACGAGTCGTCTGCGTCCGGCGTGATCGACGTGCTGCGGTCGCAGGGGCTGAACAAGAAGGTGCTCGTCATGGCGTTCGACGCGAGCAAGCCGCTGCTCAGCTCCATCAACGAGGGCGACGCCGTGGGGAGCGTCCTCCAGGACCCGTACCGCATGGGCTACCTCGCGACCTGGTGCTGCGTGCGGCACGCCCTGGGCGACGACGTGAACGCCGGCCGCACCGACCTGAACCTCGGGACCGGCGAGACGGTCGTCACCCGCGAGAACGTCGCCGCCGAGGCCACCCTGGGGTTGTTCGACCCGGCGGCCCAGGCCCGGCGGGTGATCGACAGGCCGCGGTTCCCCAAGCGGGGGGCGAAGTAGATGGCCGCCCGCCTCCGGATGACCGGCGTCCACAAGAGCTACGGGCCGACGGCCGCGCTGCGGGGCGTCGACCTCGAGCTGCTCGCGGGCGAGGTCCACGCGATCGTCGGCGAGAACGGGGCCGGGAAGTCCACGCTCATGAAGGTGCTGAGCGGGGCCGAGCGGCCCGACGCCGGCGGCGTGACCCTCGACGGCACCGACTTCCGGCCCGCGGGGCCGCAGGCGGCGCGGCGGCGCGGCGTCGTGATGGTGTACCAGGAGCTCGCGGTGTGCCCCGACCTGACCGTCGAGGCGAACGTGCTGCTCGGCCAGGAGTCGGCCCGCGGCGGGTTCCTGCAACGGGCCGCCGACCGCGAGCGGGTCCGCACGGTGCTGGGTGAGTTGGGCCACCCCGAGATCGACCCGCGGGCGCCCGTCGCCGGCCTGAGCCCCGCCGGCCGCCAGGTCGTCGAGATCGCGCGGGCGCTGCTCACCGACGTGCGGGTGCTGGTGCTCGACGAGCCGACCAGCGCGCTCACGCAGGAGGACGCCGCCCGGCTGTTCGACCTCGTGCGGCGGCTGAAGGGCCGCGGCGTCACGGTCGTGTACATCAGCCACTTCTTCGAAGAGATCGAGGCCGTCGCCGACCGGTTCACGGTCCTCCGCGACGGCCGGGCGGTCGCCACGGGGGCGGTCGGCGCGGTGCCCCGCGAGAAGATCATCGAGCTGATGGTGGGGCGGTCGGTCGCCGAGCAGTACCCCCGCACCGAGCACGCGATCGGGGGGCCGGTCCTGGAACTCGCCGCCCTCTCCGGCGACCCGCTGCCGGCGGGCGCGAGCCTCACCCTGCGGCGCGGCGAGATCCTCGGCATCGCCGGCCTCGTCGGCTCGGGCCGCACCGAGCTCCTGCGGGCGGTCTACGGGCTCGACCCGGTCCGCTCCGGGGCCGTGACGGTCGGCGGCCGCGTGACCAGTCGCGCGACCCCCGCGGCCCGCATCGCCCAGGGGCTCGGGATGCTCAGCGAGGACCGCAAGAACGAGGGGCTGCTGCTGGAGATGTCGATCGCGGACAACGTGACCCTGAGCCGGCTCGGCCGCGGGTTCCTGTCGCGGGCCGGGCTCGCGGCGTCGGTCGCCGGCGTGCTCGCCCGGGTCGGCGTGAAGTGCCGGGACCAGGCGCAGGCGGTCGGCGAGCTGAGCGGCGGCAACCAGCAGAAGGTCGCGCTCGGCCGGCTGTTCCACCAGCGGGCCGACGTGCTCCTGCTCGACGAACCGACCAAGGGCGTGGACGTCGGGAGCAAGGCCGAGATCTACCGCCAGATCGGGGCCGCGGCCGCGGCGGGGAGGGCGGTGATTGTCGTGAGCAGCTACCTCCCGGAGCTGTTCGGCGTCTGCGACACGCTCGCCGTCATGTGCCGCGGCCGCCTGACCGCCCCGCGGCCCGTCCGCGACTGGACGCCCGAAGCCGTCATCGCCGCCGCCACCGGGGCCGGGTAGCGCGGCCCGCGGGCGCACCGATTCACTCGAACACCAGCAGGCACGATGACCACACCCGCCGCCGACGCGCCGCGACCGCTCGCACTCCCCGCCGGGCCGTGGGTCGGGTTCGCCGCGGTCCTCGTCCTGTTCAGCGTGCTGATCGGCACGACCGGCGAACTCGACAAGTTCCTCAGCGCCGGCAACCTCCGCGTCCTGCTCCACGAGGCGACCGTCCCGGCGGTCGTCGGGCTCGGGATGCTCCTGGTACTGATATCGGGCGGGATCGATTTGTCGGTCGGGGCGGTCGTCGCGCTGGTGTCGGTCGTGACGATGCGGGTGTTCGTGCGGGCCGGGGGCGGGGCCGACACGCCGGGGGCCGGGTTCGCGGCCGCGGCCGCGGGCGTCGGGGTGGGCGGGTTGTGCGGCCTCGCCAACGGGCTCCTCGTCACCCGGTTGAGGCTGCCGCCGTTCGTCGCCACCCTCGGCATGTTCGGCATCGCCCGCGGCGCGGCCGTGTGGCTGGCCGATCGCACGACGCTCGCGTTCCCCGGCAAGCCGCCGGAATGGGTCGAGGGCCTCGCCGTCACGAGCTTCACGAACCCGGGCCTGTGGTCGGTCGTGCTCCTCGCCGTGCTGACCGCGGTCCTCCTCCGCCTGACCGTCTTCGGACGCCACGTCTACGCGGTCGGGTCGAACGAGGCGGCCGCCCGGCTGTGCGGGGTGGACGTGAACCGCACCCGGGTGCTCGTCTACACCCTCGCGGGACTGCTCACCGGCTGGGCGGGGGTGGTGATGTTCGCCCACAGTAACAGCGGCAACCCCACGCTGGGCGAGCAGTTGGAACTGGACGTCATCACCGCCGTGGTCATCGGCGGAGCGAGCCTGTCGGGCGGGAAGGGGACGGTCGTTGGGGCGCTGCTGGGGGTCGCGATCCTGGGGCTCATCAAGAACGGGGTGAGCCTGTTCAACGTCCCGGTCGAGATGCAGTACATCCTGATCGGCGTACTGCTCCTCGCGAACGTGGCGCTGAACCAGTGGCGGCGGGCCGGCAAGTAACTTCCCCGGGGGGTTGACCGCGCGACGTCGGCAGCCGGTATAATCGACATGAGGAAATACTTCCCGAATTGGGGCGACAGTTGAAAACGGTTTGACACCCCCGGTTCGTCGGGTAGGTTTAACTTGATTAGTGTGTTCCGTAGGACCGCTCCACAACCGTACTTCGGTTAACCCAGCGGTTGCGGCCCGCCGCTCCCCCACGGATTGAGGCACCGCGTGATGAACCCACCCGAACCCACCCCGGATGCGATGACTCCCGACCTCGAAAACACCCCGGGCGACGACGGTGCCACCACGCCCTTCGGCAACGAGCGGCGGAAGCGGACCATTCCCATCGCCACCGACCGCCGCCGCGCCCAGAACGCCGCCGAGAAGCGCAAGAGCAGCGAGCGCCGCCGGCTCATCGACCCGACCACCTGCGAGCGGGACTACAACCTCGACGAGACCGAGTTCATGAAGGCGATGGACCGGTACAAGCGGGAGAACCGCCGGCCGTTCCCGACCTGGAGCGAGGTGCTCGAGGTGCTGTACTCGCTCGGCTACCGGCGCGTTGCCGAGGCGACGGCCCTGCCCGGCGGTAAGCGCGAGCCCGGCGGCGCCCAGCCCCCCGCGGCCGCGCCGATCCCGCCGATCCCCGTCACCGCCACCGCCTGACCCGGGCGGCGAACACTCTGATTGATCAAAGGCCGACCCAACCGGGCCGGCCTTTTGCTTGCGCGCTGCGCCCGGCGAACCCTGAGCGCCAGCGAGGGGGTCCGCCTCACCCCCTCGCTGGCGCTCAGGGTTCGCCACCAAGTCCGGTTGGGCTAG